>NZ_JACHFL010000013.1 GCF_014201875.1 Deinococcus humi
AACGGGGACCGCTACCGCGTCCAGTTCGCGCAACTGGCCAAGGTTCAAGGCGTGGCCGGTATGGAGATCGCCTGGAACGAGGTGATCAACGAGCCTGGCAAGAGCTCGCTGGAAGAGAACATCAACCTGTATTCGACCAGCGGCACCTCGAGCAGCCGCCTGCAGATCCACGACAACTACATTCAGGGGGCCTTCGCGGTGGACCCGAGTTCGGCTGCAGCGTACTCCGGCGGCGGGATCATGCTGGGCGACGGTCCGGTGGACAATCTGAGCAAGGCGGGCGGCTACGTCGACGTGTACAACAACCAGATCGTCAGCACCTCCAACCAGGGCATCGGGATCGCGGGCGGGCATGACCACAAGGTGTTCAACAACCGCGTCCTGTCGAGCGGACGCCTGCCCACCGGTCACATCAACAAGTCCCAGAACGTCGGCATCTATGTCTGGGATGTCCTGAAGGGCAAGAGCAAGGGCACGTGGTTCAACAACACGGTGTACAACAACGTGATCGGCTGGACGCGGGTCAACACCAACAACACCACCTGGCTGAACAACACCTGGTTCGCCGACTGCACCAGCACCTGCTACAACAACAAGTCCTGGTCCGGTGCGGTCACGCTGGACACCGAGAAGCAGGAGTACAGCCTGTGGCAGAGCAAGTTCCGCGCCGCTGGCCTCAGTGTCGGTCCCAAGTAGGAGTTAACATTTAGAAAGTATCTGCTCCCTGACGAGCAATAAGAGAGGATCTGCCTTTATGGCAGATCCTCTCTTTGTTCGCTTCACTCTGATTTCTAACTGCTTCAGTGTGGTCAGAGACCCTGTGGTGCGTGTTTCAGTTCCGGGTCATCTCCATCGGCACCACCCATTCGTCGAATTCCGAAGCCGTCACGTAGCCCAGGTCCAATGCTGCTTGCTTGAGGCTGCTTCCATCCTTGTGCGCTTTTTTGGCAATGGCCGCTGCCTTGTCATAGCCGATGTGCTTGTTCAGGGCGGTGACCTGCATCAGGTTGATGTCCAGGTTTTGCCTGATCCTGTCCAGGTTCGGCTGGATGCCTGCTGCACAGTGGTCATTGAAGGCCAGGCAAGCATCGCTGATCAGGCGGATGCTCTCTAGCACGGCGTGAACCATAACCGGCTTGAAAACGTTGAGCTGAAAATTGCCCTGTGATCCGGCGAAGGCCACAGTGGCATCGTTACCGAACACGCGCGTCGCCACCATTGTCAGTGCTTCAGACTGGGTGGGGTTGACCTTGCCCGGCATGATGCTGGACCCTGGTTCATTCTCGGGAATGGTGATCTCGCCGATGCCGTTCCGCGGTCCGGACGCCAGCCAGCGGACGTCGTTCGCCATCTTCATCAGTGCGCCTGCCAGCGTTCGCAGCGCGGCGGAGGTCTGCACCAGGGCGTCGTGGGCGCTCAGGGCGGCGAACTTGTTCTCTGCGCTGCGGAAGGCAAAGCCCGTTTCGGCTTCGTACTTCTTTGCGGCCAGATCACCAAAATCAGGGTGTGCATTCAGGCCCGTCCCCACTGCCGTACCACCGATGGCCAGATCTAGCAGGCCTTCCCCGGCGTGCCGCACCTCGGCCAGCGCGTAGTCCAGTTGCGCCACCCAGCCGCCGATTTCCTGGCCCAGCGTGATGGGGGTGGCGTCCTGCAGGTGCGTGCGGCCCACCTTCACGATGTCTGCAAATTCCTGGGCCTTGGCGTGCAGCGTGTCGCGTAGCTTGCCCACGTCGCCGTAAAGGCGCTCGTTCAACTCCAGCACCACAGCGATGTGCATGGCGGTGGGGAAAGTGTCGTTGCTGCTCTGGCCCCGGTTGACGTGATCGTTGGGATGCACCGGCTGTTTGGTGCCCATCTCGCCGCCTGCAATCTCGATGGCCCGGTTGGAGATGACCTCATTGGAATTCATGTTGCTCTGGGTGCCCGATCCAGTCTGAAAAACCACCAGCGGAAAGTGATCGTCCAGTTTCCCGGCGATCACCTCATCGGCGGCCTGCACGATCAGGTCAGCGATATCCTGGGGCAATTCGCCCAGTTCGGCGTTGGCCTGCGCCGCCCCCTTCTTGAGGATGCCTAGCGCCCGGATGATCGGGCGTCCCCAGACGAAGGTGTCGCGGCCAATCGGGAAATTGTGAATGCTGCGCTCGGTCTGTGCGCCCCAGTAGCGGTCTGCGGCCACGTCCAGCGTGCCCATCGTGTCGGATTCCTTGCGGGTTTGGGTCATAGGGAGGAGTTTAAACCAGGACGCGAGGACAGAATTTACAACTCGCAGCGGCTGAGATTGCCAGGCCACAGCAGGCTCAGGCCGCTCACGTACTGGGGACCCACCTGCAAGGATTCCCCCTCCCCCCAGCCTATGTGGAGTTGCCCCAGGACTTTCTCCTGAAAGCCCCTGATCATCCAGGGGCGCCTGACAATCGCACTCACCCCTCCAAGCTGCGCGTTGCTGACCCCTACCATGCAGCGGAGCAGAAGTCCACGTGCGACCGCTGCCATCGCCTGTTTCTGCAAGGCGGTTGCCTGTGGCTTCTCGATCCACAGCAGCAGCGAGTTGATCTGCCTGCTGCCGTCTGTGATGCCCAGTGAGCCTAGTATCTCGGTGGTGCTGGAGCCGACACGCATGCTTATCTGGTGGGTGGCCCCCTTGAAGAACGGCGGCGCAAAGCCACGCACGTCACTGACTCCCGGAATCTGTCGCAAAACGTTCGTGCGCGTCAAAGGCTGAGATGGCTCTGCGCCGCCTGCCAGCGCTCCCCCACCCAGGGCTAGGCAGAGAAGACTGAGGGTCCTTACGCTCAGAGCCACTCCTCCAACCAGCCCAGGTACTCCTCCAGCCGCTTGATACGACGATCCGGGCGGCCCGCGCGTGACAGTTCGTGGTTTTCCTCGGGGAAGCGCACGAACCGCACCGGAACACCGTGCAAAGTCAGGGCGGCATACCACTGCTCGGCCTGTTCGATGGGGCAGCGGTGATCCAGCACACTGTGCACGATCAGCGTGGGCGTTTTCACGTCCTCGACGTACTGCAGTGGGCTCATGTCCCACAGCTTCATGGCGTCGGCGCGGCGGTGGAAGTTCAGGCCCAGTTCATCGTCCCAGAAGCGCAGCCCGATATCAGAGGTGCCGCCAAAACTGAGCAGATTGCAGATGCTGCGGTCCGTGATGGCTGCCTGGAAACGGGTGGTGTGGCCCGTGATCCAGTTGGTCATGAAGCCGCCGTAGCTGCCGCCCATCACGGCGCTCCGCTTCCCGTCGAGCCGCGAATGCGTCTCCAGGCAGCGGTCAAAGAAATTCAACAGATCGTCCATGTCGGGGCCGCCCCAGCGCCCGTGGATGTCGTCCACCCAGGCCTGCCCGTAGCCGGCACTGCCACGTGGATTGCTGTAGCACACCCCGTAGCCGCGCGCCGCGAACAGCTGGAACTCGTGCATGAAGGCGTGGCCGTAATCGGTGTGCGGGCCGCCGTGGATGCTGAGCAGGGCTGGAACCTTCTCCTCACCCTCTGGCAGCAGCGCCCAGCCCTCGCCCTCGCCCAATTCATTCTGGAAGGTCACACGCTCGGGGGTCCGGACGGGGAAGGTCAGACGGTCATGCAGCTTCGTCACCTGGGTGCCGTTGAGCTCCACCTCAGGGAAACGGTCAGCCTGCTCGCGGATCAGCGCCACGCCGCCGCCCCGCGCCGTGAAGGAGGGGATCACCGTCTGCGGGTGGTGATCGTTGGGCGTGACCTCGCCGTCCAGGGTCACGCGGAACAGGCCGCAACTGCCGCGCACGGTGCTGGAAAACAGCAGGGTCTGGTCATCCAGCCAAACCGGCTTTTCGGGGAGCGCTCCCACGTGGCAGTCGCCACCCACCATATTGCCGACGCCGTGATCGTGACCCTTGTCCAGTTGCCGCCAGGAACCGTCGGTCTCCACCAGAAACAGATGACTGTTTTCCGGACTTCCCTTTCCTTCCGGTCGCCCCACCAGAACAAAGCGCTGCCCATCCGGATGCGGAATCAATGTGCTGATGGCTGAATTCCATTGCGTGAGCTGCTCGGGCTGACCGCCCAACGACAGGCGGAAGACCTCCTGCTGGCCCTGGGTGGCTTTCAGTTCGTCCGTGCTGGACATGAACAGCACACCGCCTGAATCCGGCTGCCAGGCGTAGCCGCCAATCTCGGTTGTGGGGGCGAGCCATTCGGTCAGCTCCTCGGTTTGCAGGTCGTAGCGCCACAACCTGGCCGGGCGTTCGGGCAGCCAGTCACGCCCGTTGAAACGGTAACGCGGGCGGGTGATCACGCGGGCCTCGCCGCGCTCGTCGCGCTTGTCCTCGTCGGCGCCCCCACTGAAGAAGGACAGGTAGCGCCCATCGGGGCTGAACTGCACGTCCTGCACGGCGCCCTTAAACTCAGTCACGCGCCGGGCCTCGCCCCCGCCCCCAGCCATGGGCAGAAGGTGGAGCTGTCCTGCCCGCCCATGGCTGCCCCGCACGAAGGCCAGCGTCCCGCCGTCGGGCGACCAGCGCGGCGAGCTGTCACGGCCCTCACCATGCGTGAGCTGTCGTGGCTGGCCACCATTACTGAACCACAGATGGGCCTTGTAACGCGGCCTGGCGAAGTCTTTGTCAGGCTTCTGCGGGTCTTCCTCGTCCACCCGGGCCAGCACGAACGCAACGCTCTGACCGTCAGGGCTGACCTGTGGATCGGAGGGAAAGGCCAGGGCGAGCAGACTGTCGGGGCCGGGCAGTGAATTGGACATGGCCCGCAGAATAGCCCTTGCCAGGGCCGCACAAAGCATGTTTTGCCTGAGGGCACGCAGAAATTCATGACGAAATGGTCAAGACCAATTGGGTCCAAACTCCTGATCATCAGAAAGCAGTCAGTTAGGCTAGACATATCGGTACCACCGTGTCCAATCTTCAGGCATAGCCCCGTTTCGCGGCGCGGCGTTCATTCTTCAGCGCTCCTGTTGAGAGGTCTGGCCTGGCGTTTTGGAGCCGGGACCGATGTCGGCAACTCGAAGCACTGCGCATTGATTTTCGTTTGATCTGGAGGCCCATTATGACTGCCCCACTCCCTTCATCTCCCCGCCCCCAGCAGTCCACCGCCACGATGACCCCCCTGTCTTCCCGCAGCCTGCCCAGAGCTGTGCAGACGTCGGCGGCCCTGCATGACATGCTCTGCAGCTGGGTCCCCGGCACCACCAACATTGTCCGCCTCAAGATCAGCGCTGAGCGCGGCGGCGAACGCATGCTGGAAGTGACCAGCACCCATCTGGGCCGCATTTTCGGCAAGGAAGCTGTCCATGACCTGTACCTCAAGGGCCGCGCAAAGCTCAAGGTCACGGCTCAGCAGATTGCCCTGCTCACCTGACCCGCGCCCCCTGGCCCATCAGGTCAGGTGCCCAGACCTCCAACGCGCTGTTGGAGGTTTTTTTCATGCAGGGTGCCGTGCTGAGGTCTTTTTGGCGCTGGCCTGAGCCGCAGTAGCATGCGGCCATGTCATCTCCAGCCGATCACCCGGAACTGAAAGCCATGCTGACCGATCTGCGGACCCTGGTCACGATTGAATCGCCGTCCACCGATCTGGCGGCCATCTCGCGCGTCATGGACGTGGTAGAGGGCTGGGCGCGCGATCTGGGCGCAGAAACCCACGCGCTGCCGGGCGGCACCCGGCTGTTCAATTTCGGGACCGGGCACGGCGAGAAGCCGGTTCTGGTGCTGACGCACGCCGATACCGTATGGCCGCACGGCACCCTGCAGACGATGCCCTGGCGCGAGGAGGAGGACCGGCTGTACGGCCCTGGCACCTACGATATGAAAGGGGGCATCGTGGGCCTGTTCCATGCCCTGCGGAGCCTGAACCGTAACTGGCCTGCGGGTGGCATTCAGGTGCTGCTCTCACCAGATGAGGAAACGGGCAGCGCCAGCAGCCGCGCGCACATTGAGGCCGCCGCACGGCAGGCCCGCGCCGTGCTGGTGGTGGAGCCCCCCGTGGCCGACAATCACCACCTCAAGACCGGGCGCAAGGGCACCGGGCATTTTTCCCTGCACTTTCAGGGCGTTGCCAGCCACGCTGGGAACAAGCCGCAGGAAGGAGCCAGCGCGATCACGGCAGCGGCAAAGGCCGTGCTGGACGTGCAGGCGCTGGCCCGGCCAGAGATCGGTACCACCGTCAGTGTGGGGCTGATCCGGGGAGGCAGCGCCGTCAATGTGGTGCCTGCCGAGTGTGTGCTGGATATTGACCTGCGCGTGTCCACCCTGGCCGAGGCCGAGCGCGTCACCGCCGCCGTGCAGACCCTGACCCCGGACGATCCGCGCGTCAAGTTGACCGTCGGGGGCGGCCTGAACCGGCCTCCCTTCGAGCAGGGCGAGGCGACCATGCGTCTGTTCGAGCAGGCACAGGCTATTGCGCAGGAGCTGGGCTTCACGCTAGGCCACGAAGTCGTGGGCGGTGGCAGCGACGGCAATTTCACCGCGCCGCTCTCGCCCACCCTGGACGGTCTGGGCGCCCCAGGCGACGGCGCACATGCCAGTCACGAACATATCCGTCTGGACCGCTGGCCAGACCATGTGCGCCTGCTGACCCGCCTGCTCAAGGAGGTCTGAGCCGTCCCGTCCCTATCCCCGCCAGGAGGCCCTATGTTCAACCTGTTCCGCAAACCGCCCGCCAATCCCAACGTCAAGCAGGACGACGCCCAGACCTTTCGTGTGCGGGTTCGCACGGTTCGTCACGGCGAGATCGTCGAGTTCCGTTTCACCAAGGGCGCCCATATCGGCATTGACGACGACGGCAATTATGTGTTCCGCAAGCCGGTGGTCTCGCCGCAGCATCTGGACCGGGGCGAACTGGTGGTGCAGTTCAACAACCGCTATCAGGTGCTCTCCACCACGGGGGACGGGGTGGAGTTCGTGCCAGTTGCCGAATGGGAGGACGGAGGCCGTGACCGCTGACCTCCACCCGCGTGGCCAGCAGCGGGCAGAGGCCGTAGCCTCGACGTGAGGCCTCAAACCGGCCTGGAGAGGCAACTTGGTTTGGTCGAAGCATGGAACCGTCTCCCTCCTGCCAAAACCATCCCACTGACCAGGATGACCCTGTCCGATCTGCCCTTTTAATCCAGTTGGTGGGATGGAGGAGGGAAGACCCTATGACAGCAGGAGGCCACCGGAGGAACTCTCTCCGGTGGCCTCCGCTCAGCGTTTAGGCCAGGGATTGCAGCGACCTCCGGTCCGAGCGTGGCGCGACGATCCACAGCACGCCGTAGGCCACGATCACGGCGGGGGTAATTGGGAGGAGCAGGATGCTGCCCACCGCCACCAGCACCCGCAGCAGCGAGAGGTCCATCTGTGGGGCATAGGTGCGCTGCAGGCCCGCCACCACGCCGCCGAGAACTTTCCTGTCCATGTCACGAATCAGCTTCTTTTCCATAGGCGCAGTCTGCGCCGTCCGTGAATAGTGCGAAACAGCCTTTCGGTGGAGGTTTTTCCTCCATCTAAAGTCAGCGCACCTGGGGCTGGAGTGTCAGCCTGCAATGCCCGAGCCGCAATTCAGCGCTGGCCTCGGCGCGGGTTTCGGGGGTGCTGGCGACCTCGAAGACGGCCAGGGCCGCTTCCAGCAGCGGAGGCAGGTCTTTGAGTGGGGCGGCGGCCAGCACGCCCTCGAATACCCGGGCGTCCAGCGGGCCGACATAGGCGCAGGCCAGTGCCAGTCCGCCGTCCTGGGCGTCGGCCAGATCAAGGGCAATCAGCGAGCCGTGCTGCTGGTCCAGCAGCAACACACCCCGATCGGCGCGGTAGGTGGCGGGCGTCCCCTGCGGCGGCTGGGGGCCGAGGTGCAGCGTGGTCTGGAAGGTCTCACCTTCTGCCGTGACCGCGTTCAGGGTCCATACCTGACCCGGCTCGATAGGGTGGGTGAATGGCGGGGCGGGCGGCTGTGCCGGCACTTGCCCTGGGCTCTGGGCCAGCCCCCCTGTCCAGGCAGTGCAGAGAACGAGCAGCAGGGTCAGGAGCGGGCGCATGGGGCAGGTTAACGCGTCCCGATGCCCTAGTCTGGGGCCATGAATGCCAAGGGTGAACTGATCGCGCGCCTGCTCAATCAGGGGCAGGGGACACCGATCTTCGAGACCGAGTCGCACGGTCCCCCGCACGAGCGCACCTTCCGCGTGCAGGTGATCGCCAGCGGGCAGGTGCTGGGGGTGGGCGGCGAGGGGCGCAGCAAGAAAGACGCCGAGCGGCTGGCGGCCGAGGCGGCCCTGCGTGCGCTGGACGGCGTCAGCAACGCGGAGCTGCCGGAAGACCAGGTGGGCGTCCCTCTCCGCTGGCCGATCTACTCCGGCGTGCTGGAAGCCGCGCTGGAAGCGGCCCTAGACCTCGCGCCCGAGGACGCCACCCTGGACGAGGTGCGGGCCGACGCTGCCCGGCTGTACCGCGACCTGCTGGGTGAACTGGGCCATGGTCCGGAAGACGGCCAATGAAAGAGGGCACAGTGAGCTGGCCGTGGCGTCCGGCGGGCGTGCTGTTCGATATGGACGGCGTGCTGACTGCCAACAACGCCTTTCACCGCCAGGCCTGGCAGGAGGTGGCCGCCGAGGTGCTGGGCCTGAGTCTGACCGAGCATGATCTGGACACCAAGGTGGACGGCGGGCGCAACCCGGAAATCATCGAGCGCCTGACCGGCCAGGCCCCGGACGCCGAGCTGATCTCCCGCTTTCATGAGGCCAAGGAGGGCCGTTACCGCGATCTGGCCCTGGGCCAGTTGCGCGAGGTCGCGGGCCTCAGTACCTACCTGGACGTGCTGGAAGGCCGTGGCATTCCCTACAGCCTGGTCACCAGTGCTGACCGCGTGAACGTGGAGTTCGGGATGGCGGCGCTGGGCCTGGGCGAACGCTTCGGTCAGCGTGTGCTGGGCGAGGATGTCACGCGCGGCAAACCTCACCCGGAACCCTTCCTGCTGGGCGCACAGCGGCTGGGGCTGAAGGCCGCCGATTGCCTGGCCCACGAGGACGCTGTGAATGGGGTCAGGAGCGCTGCCGGGGCGGGTTGCCGTGTCGTGGCCCTGACCACCACCGCCTCCGAAGGGGCGTTGCTGGCGGCTGGGGCTAAGTTGGCGGTGCCGGACTTCACGGGCTGGGCCACGTGGCTGAGTTAGCAAACCGCAGGGTCTTCCCGTGAAAGGGGCGGACGCCGAGGACCGCGCCGCCGCCCACCTGCTGGGGCTGGGCCGCGAGGTGCTGGCGCGCAATTACCGTATTCCGGGGGGCGAGATCGACATCGTTTCGCGTGAGGCTGCCGCTGGAACGGGCGGCACGCTGGTCTTCACCGAGGTTCGCCAGCGTCGCCAGACCCGCTACGGCAGCGCCGCCGAGAGCGTCACGCCGCGCAAACTGGCACTGATGGAGCGGGCCGCGCTGGAATATCTGACCCGCGAGCTGGGCCGCGACGATCTGCCCTGCCGTCTGGAGGTGCTGACCATCGACGGTGCGGCGGCCACAGGGGAGATCCGGCTGCTGAACGTGGAGGGGTAACCGCTGCCTTAAGCCATGGACTCCGTGAAGATCTGCGCCAGATCGTCCGCTGTGGGCGTGCGCGGGGCGACGTTCAGCAGGCGCTGTTGCTTTATGGCCCCGTCCACCAGTGCGGGAATGTCAGAGTCGTCGTAGCCGAATTCACGTACGCTGAGCGGGGAGCCCACATCGCGCATCAGGGTCAGGAGTGCGTCTGGCAGGGCGTTCCGGTCATCTGTGGCGTAGTGTTGCCCGGTCAGCATGGAGGCCGCCTGAATGTGCCGCGCTGGATCGCTGTCGAAGGTAAAGCGGAAGGCGGCGGGCGCGGTGACGATCACGCTGAAGCCATGCGGGACGAAATGTTTCTGGCCGGGATAACCGGGGTGACGGTAGTCGTGCTTCAGGCCCGCAATCGGATAGGCGCAGGCGTGGGGAATGTGCACGCCCGCCGAGCCGAAGCCCACACCCGCCATGGTCGCCGAGAGCATCATGGCTCCTCTGGCCTCAGGGTCGTCCGCATCCTTGACGGCGCGGCGCAGAAACTGCCCACCGTTGCGGATGGCCTGCGCGGACCATAGATCGGCCACCGGGTTGCTGCCCTGGTACGGCGGACGTTCGCCTGGCGTGGTGGGACGCGTGCGGCTGGTGTAGGGGCGGCTCAGGAAGCTCTCGGCAGCGTGGCACACGACGTCCAGTCCTGCCGAGGCGATCACGGCGGGGGGCGCGCTGCGGGTCAGCTCCGGGTCAACCACAGCTTGTGTGGGGCGCAGGCGACGGTGGCTGATGCCCGTCTTGATTCGCAACTCCGGCAGATCGAGGATCGCGACGGTGGTGGCCTCGGAGCCGCTGCCGGGCGTGGTGGGGATGGCAAGAAGGGGGCGCAGCGCTGCGCCAGGCTGACGCCCCCCGCCCACCGGCACATTCACGTACTCCATGATCCCGCCGCCGTCAGAGACCACCAGATTTGCCACCTTGGCAAGGTCGATGGCGCTGCCGCCTCCAAGTGCAGCGAAAGCGTCGGCCCCCGCCTCGCGCGCCGCTGCCACCGCCCGCTCGAAGCAGGCCAGCGTCGGCTCGGTCTCCACGTCCGAATACACCGTGGTCTCGATCCCCTCATCCCGGGCACTGTTCAGCACAGCCTCGGCCAGCCCCAGCCTCAGCACTTCGGGGTCCACCACAAAAAAGACCCGCCGTGCGCCCAGCCGCCGCAGCTCCCAGCCCGTTTCCAGCGCCGCGCCCGGCCCGAACTTGACCGGCGTGGCTTCGACGGTAAAAATCCTTTCCCGCTCGTCGTTCATGGTGTTCCTCCCGATGAAGCCGACTGTAGCAACTGGTTGACGCGCGCTGTCACCATACGAAGAAGCCACGACGGGGCTGCACGGTCCCTGAACAAAAAGCCATTAGAACCGGTGGCATCGCGGCGCATCTCCCAGTGCCCGGACCGCGCCCAAAGGAGAACCACCATGACACAGCGCCACCTGACCGCCTATCCCGCCGACGATCATGACCACCACGATGACCTGAACAATCTGGGACTGCAGGCCGACGCCGGCATGTTGCTGCGGCCCCCACTGGACCGTCGCAGGGTGCTGGGCCTGGGCCTGCTGGGCGGGATCGGCCTGCTGATGGGCGGCGGCGCGGTGGCCCGTGGGACGGGTATCGCGGTTGCGGGCAGCAAAGGGAGCGGTGCCTGCCCCGCCGCCATTCCGGGCGAAACCGCCGGACCCTATCCGGCCGACGGCTCGGCTGCCTCGGGCCAGTCGCTGAACGTGCTGACCCGTTCAGGCATCGTCCGGCGTGACCTGCGGACCAGCCTGGGCACGGGTCATGTGGCCACGGGCGTCCCGCTGACGCTGAACCTGAAGCTGGTGAACGTCAATGCCAGCTGCGCCGCGCTGCCGGGCTACGCGGTGTACGTGTGGCACTGTACGGACGACGGTGAGTACTCGATGTACTCGCGCAACATCGTGGCTGAGGACTATCTGCGCGGCGTCCAGACGGCGCGGGCAGATGGCACGGTGACCTTCCAGACCGTCTTTCCAGGCTGTTATCCGGGCCGCTGGCCACACATTCATTTCGAGGTCTATCCCACCCTGGCCTCGGCCACCAGCGCCGCCAACCGGATTCAGACCTCGCAGCTGGCGCTGCCGCAGGCCGCCTGTGCCGCGGTCTACGCCACCGCCCCATATGCCGCCAGCGGGGGCAACCTGTCGCGCATCACCCTGAGCAGCGACAACGTATTCAGCGATGGTGTCGGCAGCCAGATGCCGACCATGAGCGGCAGCGCAAGGGCCGGCTACACCGCCAACCTGACGGTGGGCCTGGCCCGCTGAGCCGCCCTTCGGCACACAGGACTTGACCACACAGCCGCCCAGACGCCGTACGCTGGGGCCATGTGGCTGCAGCGTGACCTGACCCTCAAGCCTCATCCGCGCGGCTTTCACCTGATCACGCTGGAGGTGATGACGGCGCTGCCCGAAATTGCCGGGATGCGGGTGGGGCTGCTCCAGGTGTTCATCCAGCACACCTCCGCCAGTCTGACGGTCAGCGAGAATGCCAGCCCCGACGTGCGGCGCGATTTCGAGCGCTATTTCAACCACGCCGTCCCCGACGGCTGGACTGGGTTTGAACACACCCTGGAGGGTGATGACGACATGGCCGCGCACATCAAGGCGAGTGTGCTGGGTGCCAGCTTGAGTCTGCCTGTGCGGGATGGTCGGTTGGCCCTGGGGACATGGCAGGGCATCTACCTGTGCGAGCATCGCGATCACGGCGGGTCGCGGCGGCTGCTCCTGACGTTGATGGGAGAAGGGAGGTGAAGAGGTAGTGTCCTGAGGGGGGCTGCGGTGTGACCGCCTGCATGGGCTGTTTGTTCTCTCCCCGCGCGCGTTGACCTCACTCCTCCTACACAACCTCACCCCGTTTCCGTCGCCATCCGTTAGGCTGAGGCACGGTGCCGTGCGCCGTGTTTTTTTTTGCGTCGTGCCGAGAGGGCCGGGGCAGAGGGAAGCAAGTCTGCGTGCACGGCCGGAGGGCTGAGATGCCTGGAATTGCAATTTTAGGGGCGCAGTGGGGCGACGAGGGCAAGGGGAAGATCACGGATTTCCTGGCCCCGCAGGCGGAATTCGTGGTGCGTTTTCAGGGCGGCGCGAACGCCGGGCATACGGTGACGGCCAAAGGGCAGACCTTCAAGCTCAACCTGCTGCCCAGCGGCGTGCTGCATCCCGGCGCGGTCAGCATCCTGGGTGACGGCATGGTCATCGACGCGGCCAAGTTCATGGAAGAACGCCAGAACCTCTTGAGCGCGGGCATTGACCCGGAACTGCGGATCAGCGACCGCGCGCACCTGGTTTTGCCACACCACAAGTACGTGGATGGGCGCAAGGATTTCGTGGGGACCACCGGGCGTGGGATCGGCCCGGCCTACGCGGACCGCGCCCGCCGTGTGGGCCTGCGCTTCGGAGATCTGGCCGATGATGGGGTACTGCGTGAGCGTCTGGAACGGCTGCTAGAGGCCAAACCCAACAGCACCCGTGACGCGGGATGGACCAGTGTGGAGGTGGCGCTGGATGCCCTGGCGCCCACCCGCGAGGCGTTGCTGCCCTTCGTGCAGGATACCGGGACACAACTCCGGCAGGCCATCAGCGAGGGCCGCAACGTGCTGTTCGAGGGCGCGCAGGCCACGCTGCTGGACCTGAATTACGGCACCTACCCCTTCGTGACCAGCTCGCACCCCACCGTGGGCGGCATTCTGGTGGGTGCGGGTGTCAATCACAAGGCGCTCCACCGGGTCTACGGCGTGGCCAAAGCCTTCAACACCCGCGTCGGCCACGGCCCCTTCGTCACGGAAGTGCTGGGGGACGAGGAAATCCTGCGCCTGCGTGGTGACGGGAGCAAGCCCTGGGACGAGTACGGCACCACCACCGGGCGTCCTCGCCGTGTGGGCTGGCTGGACCTGGCCCTGCTGAAGTATGCGGTGGACGTGAATGGCCTGGACGGTCTGGTCATCAATAAGATGGATATTCTGGCAGGTCTGGACCGCATTCCAGTGTGCGTGGCCTACGACGCGGACGGCCAACCGGTCTACAAGAACATGCCCGGCTGGGCCACCACCGATGGCGCCGATAGCCGCGATACCCTGCCCAGGGAGGCCCAGGCGTACCTGGACCTGATCGAGGAAACCGTGAATTGCCCAGTGGTAATTTTCTCGTGCGGTCCGGCCCGCGAACAGACCTACGGTGCGGTGAGCTGGAACTGAAAGGGTGGCTGGGCGGCTAGTTCTTCGCCTGCCCAACCTCTTCCAGCACTCTTTTGAGCAGGGCCGGATCATCGGTCAGGATGCCGTCCACGCCCATCTGGATAAGGCGGCGCATGGTGGCCTCATCGTTGATGGTCCAGACCTGGACGGACACGCCCCGGCGGTGCATGGCCTTCACGAAAGCCGGCGTGACCACCGTGAGGCCGCCGCCCGTCAGGGGCACCTGTGCCGACCTGCCTGGCACGGGGGCCAGCCCACTCAACCCCACCTTGCTCAGGAGCACCAGCGGACGCAACTCCTTCTCGGTCATGCTGGTCAGCACTTCGGGACACGCCGCGCGGAAATCCCCCATTGCCACGTCGCTGAAGCTGGAGACAACCACGCGTGAGGTGGCTCCCGCGTCCCTCAGTGCCTTGCAAAAGGGAGCCCCCAGGCTCGGCGTCACCTGCTTGATCTCGATGGACATCGGAAGATTGGGGAACGTGGTCAGAAGTTCCGACAGCATGGCGACGCGAATCCCCTGACCCCGGAAGGGAAAGGTCTGGCCACCGTCGGGCGAGAGGGTGTAGCCCGCATCTGCCGCCTGTACTTCGGCAAGGGATAGATCTTCAATCCTGCCCTGCCTGTCGGTCAGGCGGTTGAGCGTGTCGTCATGTGACAGCACCAGCACGCCGTCCTTCGTGGCATGCATGTCCGTGTCGAGCATGTCCACGCCCAGCGCTGCCGCGTTTCGGAAGGCCAGCATGGTGTTGCTGGGCCACAGCAATTCGCCCCCCTGGTGCGCCACATTCCAGACACGCCCGGTGATCAGCGGATTAGCCGGGTTCGCATCAGTCTGTGTGGGGTTGCCGCACCCACCCAGCGCTCCCAGCAGCCCCAGTGCCAGCACGCCCGCCCCTGCCCAACCCCGCTTTTTCATGTGGGTAGTTTAGCGGGCCGCCCACCGGTTTACAGTCCTGCGGGGGCGTGCTAACATTCTTTGCGCTGGAGAGGAAAGCCCTGCCAGAAGGCGGCTTGCAGTTCGGCGCTGTAGCCAAGTGGTAAGGCAGAGGTTTGCAAAACCTCCACCACCGGTTCGAATCCGGTCAGCGCCTCCAACATTTGTGCCCTTTTTCAGATCCGTAGCTCAGGGGTAGAGCACTACATTGACACTGTAGGGGTCAGCAGTTCAAATCTGCTCGGGTCTACCAGACAAATCCGCTCCTAGAGCGGGTTTTTTCTTTTGTGCCTTTAAGGTGGTTTTAATTGAAAGGGAACAGCAACCTGCTTTTTCAGCGGACCAGTGGGGCTCTATTGATTGGATCGCGGGTCAGCGGCTGGGTCAGGCTCAACGTTGCTGTCTCTTGATCATGACAACTTGGTGCCCGGCAAGGTCTGCAAAGAGGCCAAGGCGTATCGAGCGGGCCCCGCGTCCGCTGCATGAGGGCTGACCACGGGTGCGCTTCAGCCCAGTCGGTGGTAGAGCTACAAACGGGAAGCCTACGCTGGCAAGTATGTCGACGACACGTTTATGACTTATACGACGTGAGGGAGCAGCCGCGTGTTGCTCGACAGCAGTGGCTGGAGCGCCGCGCGGCCGGCCGAGAGGTCATGCCGTGAAGCGCTGGTGCCGAGGTGCTGAAAACGGAGCTGTGACTAAACATCCCACTCCAGAAGCACTCTGGAAGGTTCAGTACCGATAAACACACAGAAGAAGGTCTACTTGTTGTCAGGTGATGCGAAGGCCAGACCTTTGCCCTCCAGTGCCTCACGCAAGCGCTCAGCAGCTTTTGGACCTATACTGTGCAAGCTCAGGAGCTCAGCTTCGGTCACTGACGTGAGTTGTTTAAGATGGGTATAGCCCCTCTGGGCCAGCGCACGCTGTGCGGGCTTGCCTAAATTTTCGGAAGATCACTTTCGGAGAGTGTGCTCCTCATTCTTCCTTCGGTGTGCCTGGGCTAATGAAGTGTATTTTGCACCAATGTGGAGCCGAACTCAACCACATCAAATAGGCACTCAGAGCCTGAGATATGACGGTATCGATGGTATAAACGCTCACTATAGTCCCGATGGTGGCTTCGACCGCTTGAGCCTGGGCGAATCCCTACCAGACGCCTCAACGTCACTTGGCCTTCCTGGCAGTCGGCTGTGCGAGAGCTGTAGCTAAGACTCGTCTGCGCTGCGCGTGTAATCACGCAGATTAGTTGTGCCGACGCTGGCTGTAGTCAATGGGTGACGATCAGGCGGAGGAAGCTTGGCGCTACGTCAGGGCCGTGATGCGATGGACCCCGAATGCCATGCCACTTGCAGATATAGGGGGATGTCGGAGTGTAGTTGTTGGGGCCTCAGAAAAGTCAAACTGTAAGTGTCCTGCAGAGCGTTTTTTTCGTGTCAGGGACGAACGTCATACCTCTGTGACAGCAGGCGGGCTAAGCTTGCACCATCCCAACAACGACGACCTGCCCAAGTGAAGGCAGGAAGACCGCCCCACACTACGTGGGGCTTTTTTATGGCTGACGGTCATAGTTGGGTGGTGGTGAACGCTGTCGTTGGCCCCATGGGATGTAGGCGGCGGGGGAGACTAAACCCGGCTCCTCTCTGTACCCTGCCGGTGCGCGCGTCGCTGGCCCAAGGCGCATGAATTTCATGGCTGACCGTCCTGGGTGGCTCGGATAGAGCACATCAGTTCGTCATCTGGCCATCGAATCTCGAGCTGTAGCGAATTTCAAAGCCTGGACAGCCCTTTGGAATGAGCTTGTTCTATGCCGTCGGGTGCACCCGGCGACTGCCGCATGTCTTGCCTGTTGGTGATCAGCTCCCTGTCCAGCTTTGAATCTGACAGGTGAGTTCGAGTCTCGCGTTGCTCCCACATAGGGAAGGTTGCTCAGGCGGCGGAAAATGCTCCCGGGGGCTCCTGGTTGTGCTCAAGATCAAGCGCCCGCCGTAAACCCAGCCCCACCATCTTTCTCGCGGACAGCTGATCATCCGTGGCTTCAACAAAACCAGACCAATCCGTGATCTGACCGTCGAATTTCAGGCCGTAGCGCACCTGAACACCGGGCCGGAGCTCGAACTTTGAGATGTATGGTAAGTTTCTGCGCTCCCTTACCACTTCAATCTTGTGTCCTCGACAGGAAAAGCTTTGGACAGTATATCTCGACATTTAGTCAGGCTAGTCAGACCCTAGTTTCGTCCCCGTCACAATTCTACCCTTAAGTGAATGCTCAATGCCGTCTAAAGGGAATATGAGAAGAGCGCCTGACCCACCGGCTACCTGCCTCGTTGCTTTGCCTGCCCGCTCATTCTGAAGGGGAAGTCCATTCCAAGCTTGCAATTAGATTTTGCTCCAATATCTTTCCAAGACCATACACCAGAGCTAGAGAGACAATCTCAACTGGTACAGCATGAGGTGGGATTCGAAAAGACCTCAATACACAGCGCCCGTGTTAAGGTCTCGCGGATTTGCTAGAGCTGAACGGCCCTTTCAAAGCCTGCTCCGGTAGATGTTCACTCCTTGCCTGTTCGTGGTAACTCTGACAGGGAGACCTATGGACATCCAACCAGTTCAAATCTTTACGCCATCCCCTTTCCATTCTCGCCACTCCGGTTCAAGTCACCTGCGGGGGAAGCTATGAAGACCATCGGTCTGATTGGCGGCCTGTTCTGGGAATCCAGCGCGCAGTATTACCGTCTCATCAACGAAACTGTTCGTGATCGGCTGGGTGGGTTGTGGTCCGCCGTGAGCCTCATGCACACGGTCAATTTCGAAGAGATTGAGCGGTTCCAGCGCCTGGGTGATTGGGATCAAGCGGCGGCGGTACTCATCGACAGCGCACGCCGGCTGGAGCGTGGGGGTGCAGATTTTCTCCTGATCTGTTCCAATACCATGCACCGGATGGCCCATGACGTCGAGGCGGCCGTCCGTATTCCGCTCCTGCACGGTGAATTTGGCAGATTGGGATGAGATTCGATTAGGTTTAAATACCAGCGGAAGATCAGGTGGGCGCAGAGTAACGTTGTGACCTCAAGACCAGACTCCGCGATATTTATCGGTCATACACCGCGGCACAAGTCAGGTTAAGTGCGCCGCTAACGTGCTTGACCAGCTGAGCTCGGCCAAGGACAGTAGAGAAGGAAAATTTAGCAGGGCTTGCTCTTTACCGCTATTACATCCAGGGAAAGACTGGAGAGCGATGGATGCACAATGACAGTTCCAATTTGCCTCATTTACGCCTGATTGGCCTTGTTCAACCAGAGTGATGCTGCAGGGGTTAGCGGTTCAGATCTGCCTGGATACGTCACACAGAAGTCGCTTTCGAGCTGAGGTTTCCTGTTCTGCATCTTTCAGTCTCAAGTGCCATGCTTTGCCTAGTGGTACCGAAATGAGCAGGAGATCAGCCACTAATGAAGCCATTCGTAATGGGCAAGAGGGAATTGCACTGACATACTGCTGGGCATGGTGAGTCTCCTTCTGATCGTGTTGCTCGGCATTGTAGCCATCGGGCTGCTGTTGGCTCCACGGCCCATAAGGCGGCTTATTCCAGTGGCGCAGCTTCAAGTTTGTACCCCGTTTGATACATCTACCCGTGCCCATTCTGGGATTGCACCCGTTGGCCAGAAGATGTCCCGAGTCGCCTAAGCCGTTTACACGCTCAAAAGGCACGTTCTGAATTAACAGATTTTCCCGTTTTTGAGCGTCCTTGGCTGGATTTTCTGTATCAGAGCACATCCGACGGGCGCCCCATAGGCTTTATGATTGGGGGAATGTCGCTCCCCTTCCATTACCTACTCGTGGATGACAGTTTGCAGGATCAACTGCTCGCCCAGGAGGCGTTTGAACATCTGTGCCCGGACTGCGTGCTAACTTGCGTCGGAGGTGGGCGGGAAGCGCTGGAACTGCTACATCGCCCTGAATTTCAACCTGATGTGGTGCTGCTAGACCTCAATATGCCCGGTATGAGTGGCTTTGAATTGCTCCGCGAGATGAAGCAGGCTCCGCATCTGGTGCATATTCCGGTGGTCATCCTATCCACGTCCAGCGCGCAGCAAGACGTGAGTGAGGCTTACACCCTGCACGCCAGCTCCTATCTGGTCAAGTCATCGAGTTTTGCCGGTTTTCTGGAACAGCTTGAAAAGGTGCTGCACTATTGGCAGGCCAGTCGGACCGTCAAACACGGTAACGGTTAATTCTCCCGGAAGAGCCAGCGCGTTTGGCTTAACTCTGCTTTTGCATCCAATAGGGCAAAACATGCTCACTGGAGGGTGTAGAGGGCTGTTAAGCCAGGTTCGAGAACCACTACATTGGTGCACAACATCAGATGGGTGCCGTAGACGCTGTAATAACCAGGCCCACAGACGGCGAAGCCACTGAATTCGTCAGTCTTGTCCGACTCACCAACTCAATCCGAAGTTTGGATTGGGCGCTAATGGAACCAATGTCGTCATAGCCTGACAACGCTTGGAGCGCATGTTGACGTGGCACTCAGCGTGAGAGGCGTAATTGGCGTCTTGAAGAAGGGATTGATAGCAGAAGCGGCTATGCCAGCGGCGCATTGCAACAGGGCGTGTCAAGACTATTGAGCAACTCGGCACAGAGAGCCCCACCTAGTCCCCAGTGCTTCTCGCAAGCACAGCAGGACAGGGCGTCAAGATAGGCCTGTCTGGCACGTTAGTCTCTGAGTCACAGGCTCCAGCGTGGACAGTCCATGATCTTCCTATGCAGTCGGAATTTGCGTCTTCACCCCTCCTCTAGGATGCAATAGAAACAGCGCTTGCCCTAACGGGGTAAGCGCCGCTCCATGCGTTATGAATGCTCAGGCGGTGACGAGTTCGCGCTCCAGACCGAACACGCGGTCATCGACAGCAAGCGGCTCGTTGCCAGCCTTGATGGTCGCGGCCAGTGTCTTGATCTCGGGAAACAGCTTGGTGAAGTAGAACTTCGCCGTCTGCACCTTGCCCAGATAGAAGCCGTCCTGGTCCTGTCCGGCGTCAATCCTGGCCTGAGCGACCTTCGCCATGCGTGCCCACAGGTAGCCGTACACTACGTGACCGAAGAAGCGCAGATAGTCCACGGCGGCAGCGTTCACTTCGTCGGCAGCGCCCTCTCCGCTCATGGCTTTCTGGCCCACCACCATGGTGATGCTGCCCAGTTGCTGCGCGGCCTTGCCCAGTGCCGTGACGTACTCGCCGATGTGCTCATCGTCCTCGTTGGCGTCCACGAATTCCTGCAACACCCCGGCCAGCTTCTGCAGCTTCTTGCCACCGTCCATCAGCACTTTGCGGCCCAGCAGGTCCAAGGCCTGGATGCCGTTGGTGCCCTCGTAGATCTGGCCGATGCGGGCGTCGCGCACGAACTGTTCCATCCCCCACTCGCGGATGTACCCGTGACCGCCAAAGACCTGCTGGCTCAGAACGGCGATGTTGAAGCCGTTGTCGGTCATGAAGGCCTTGGCAATCGGCGTCAGCAGCGCCACCAGATCACTGGCCTCCTGGCGGGCCGTTTCACTGGGGTGGTGGTGCTCGGTGTCGATGCTCAAGGCTAGCCACATCGCCATTGCGCGGCCCGCTTCGGTGTACGCTTTGCCAGTCAGCAGCATGCGGCGTACGTCGGGATGCACGATGATGGGGTCAGCGTTCTCCGACGGATTTACGCGGGGGGCGTGGCGCATTTGCAGCCGGTCCTTGGCATAGGCCAGCGCATTCTGGTAGGCCACCTCGCCCAGTCCGAGCCCCTGCAAACCGGTGCCCAGACGGGCGGCATTCATCATGATGAACATGTGGTTCATGCCCTTGTTGATCTCGCCCACCAGAAAGCCGGTGGCCTCGTCAAAGTTCAGCAGGGCGGTGGCGTTGCCGTTGATGCCCATTTTGTGCTCAAGACTGCCGCAGACCACGCCGTTGCGCTCGCCGATCTTGCCGTCCGCGGTGGGCAGGTACTTGGGCACTAGGAACAGGCTGATGCCCTTGGTCCCTTCGGGGCTGCCTTCCAGACGCGCCAGCACCAGATGCACGATGTTCTCAGCCATGTCGTGCTCGCCCGCACTGATGAAGATCTTGGTGCCACTGATCGCGTAGGTGCCGTCGCCGTTGTCCTTGGCCTTGGTGCGGATGATGCCCAGGTCCGTGCCCGCGTGCGGTTCGGTCAGGCACATGGTCCCGGTCCACTCGCCGGAGACGATCTTGGGGAGGTACAGGTTCTTGAGTTCGTCGCTGCCCACCGCATGCAGGGCGCTGTATGCGCCGTGGCTGAGGCCCGGATACATACTCCAGGCCACGTTGGCGCTGTTCAGCAACTCCACCAACACGTTGGACACCAAGTGTGGCATGCCCTGACCGCCGTAGTTGGGATCGGCATCCAGCGCAGTCCAGCCGGCCTTGCGGTACTTGTCGTAAGCAGCCTTGAAACCATCTGGAGTTGTCACCTCGCCATCCTCGTGACGCACGCAGCCCTGCTGATCGCCCACCACGTTCAGGGGTACCAGTTCGCTTTCCACGAAGCGGGCCGCCTCGTCCAGCACCTGTTCGATCAGCGCGCCGTCGGCGGTGTCATTCTCGCCGTAATAGGGCATCTTCGCCAGCTCGGCGGGAGCGTCCAAGAGTTCATTCATCAGAAACTTGATGTCGCGCAACGGTGCTTTATAGGTGGGCATGCAGACTCCTTATGGTGCGGGACCCATGCCCCTGTTGGTACGATACCCGACACTGTAGATTGGACTGAGTATAAAACTTTTTACGGCGAAAGTCACGCGAATCTCGCGGGCCGGGTCTTCATCGATGACTCTCTAGGGTGATCAACAGAGGGTGAATCGGACCCGATGTCACCACGCTCATAGCTCAGCCCAGTGCCCCTACACTGGCTGACCCTGGGTTTACCTTCATTTCATCTTTGACATTCTGCCTAGCGACGGTACATCCGCCCCGTACGTCGCTGAATTCGAGTATCCTGCTGAAGATCATGAACTATCCAAGCCTGGTCTGGCACCTCAAACGCACCGAGCTGTTTGCCGACCTTGAACTTGCCGAATTGGAGAAGGTGGCCGCCACGACCCCGTATCGCCAGTACGGTCCGGGCGAGGTGGTCTACCGCATGGACGATCCAGCCGACGCGCTGTATTTCGTCAAGAGCGGGCTGGTTAAAATCAGCAAGCTGTTTCCCAATGGCAAGGAAGCGATCCTGGGCGTGATCGGACAACATGACACCTTCGGCGAACTGCTGCTGCAACCCGAGGAACGTCGCCCCACCCAGGCCGAGGCGTTGGAACGCACCACCCTGATCGTGCTACCCCGCAGTGAACTGCAGTCTCTGCTGAACAGCAAGCCTGATCTGGCCATGAAGCTGATCCGCCTGATGGCCGCCCGGCTGTTCGAGGCCCAGTCATGGAGTGCCACCGTCAGCGCCTACAGCGCCCCCGAGCGGGTTGCCAGCCTGCTCTATCGTCTGGCCCGCGAATTTGGCAGGCCGCACAACCAGGGTGTCGAGCTGAACTTGAAACTGAACCAGGAAGACATTGCCCGGATGGTGGGGGCCACCCGCGAGACGGTCAGCCACTCGCTGGGCAAACTCAAGCAGGACGGGGCCATCGTGCGTGCCCGGACTCCGATCATCGTCCGCATGGATGCGCTGAAGGCGTACATCGAACAGAGCAACTGACAGACTGCCTCCCGGCTCTCCTAGCTGTGGAGAGGGCTTTTTTCTGCCACTCCTTGCGCCGCCCCAGCCAGCAGGCGAGGCGGCAGCTAAGCTCACACGCGCATTCTAGCCTGAGCCATTCGGCACAGGCGGGGGCGGCAGGGTCATCGCTAGGCTAACTGTGAAGGCACAAGCATACTTTTGCGCCTCCCTTGGACCTAGCCATGAACATCACTGACCTTTCCAACCTTCTGCACACTGTCTGGACCGAGTTGATCGAAACGGTGCGGCACACGCTGGCAACAAATGAACTGGCGCAGGGTGGTCTGCTGATCGGCCTGCTGAGTGCGGCAGCCATGTCCGCCCGCGCGCTGCCGGGACAGCTGCTCTCGCGGCTGGACCGACGCTTCACGGTCACGCTGGACATTCAGGGCGATGATCCGGCCTTTCCGTGGCTGGCCGCCTGGCTGGCGGCGCAACCGGTGGGACGGCACCTGCGCCATCTGGGCGTGGTGACGCGCTTCAACGAGCACATGGGCGGCCACAATGTCGCCATCGGCACGGACCGCGACGGCGACGAGATCACCGCCCGTCTCGTTCCGCTGAGCGGCGCGGCGCTGCTGCGCTTCCGAGGGCACTGGATGCTGGCCTACCCGCAGCGCACCGAGCGGCAGGGCGTCAACCACAAGGCTCTGGGCTTTACCCATAGCCTGACCTTCCGGATGCTGGCGGGGGCACGCCCGATTATTGCCGAGCTGCTCCGCGAGGCCTATGACTTCACGGCGGGCCGCAGCGACGGGCGCGTCGAGATCTACGTGCCCGAGTACCAGAACTGGAAACTGGTGGAGCGCCGCGCCGCCCGCCCGCTGGACAGCCTGATCTACGCTGATGGCCTGCTGGACAACCTGCACACCGATCTGGACAGCTTCTTTGGGGACCGTGAGTGGTACGCGCAGATGGGCATTCCCTACCGCCGGGGCTACCTGCTGCACGGCCCCCCTGGCAACGGCAAGAGCAGTCTGGTGTCGGCACTGGCCGGGGCCTTCGGGCTGAATGTGTGCGTGCTGAACCTCGCCACGCCTGACCTGAGCGATGACCGTCTGACTGCCCTGCTGAGCGAACTGCCACGCCGCGCCCTGTTGCTGCTGGAGGACATCGACGCCGTGTTCCTGGGCCGCGAACCGCGCACCCCAGGCGTGAAACTGTCCTTCAATGGCCTGCTGAATGCTCTGGACGGTGTGGCTGCAGGTGAGGGGGGCCGCGTGACCTTCATGACCACCAACGATCTGGCCGGACTGGACTCCGCGCTGATCCGTCCCGGGCGCGCGGATCGCCATGTGCTGATCGGCAACGGCACGCAGGGCCAGGTGGCCGGAATGTTGCGCCGTTTCTGGCCGGACTGGACGAAGGCAGAGGCCGGCGAACTGGCCGCCCGCGTGCCAGAAGGTACGCTGAGCATGGCGCGGTTGCAGGAATACCTGCTGGAGCGCCGCGCCGATGGGGCACGGGTGCGCCGGGACTGGGGCGAACTGGCGGGCGTGACGCTGGCCACAGTACCCTGTCCGACAAGACTGCGTTTGCTGATAGGTTAAACAATGCCTGAGTGCAAACCCGTTAGGGCGGGGCCGGGCATGTTGCGTTGCTCAGGTTGCCTTTTTTGTGTTCGCCACGCCTCCGGCGATGAACTGCCCTATCGCTCGTGCCCGTGCCTGTGAATCTGCGGCGCCACGGTCTGCCCGCACCTGCTCCACCGCCGCCGCCTCCAGCAGGAGGGTGATCAGGTGAAGGATATGGGGCTGTCTGGCCTCCGCTCGGCGATACGGTTCGATCCACTCGCCCAGTTGCTGCAAAAAATGGCCGCGTTGTTCGCGGAAAATCGGGCCGCCGCCGCTGTGTAGCAGAAGCAGCAGCTCGTGCTCGTGCAGCAGGGCCAGGAATAGCGCACTGAAGGTTTCGGCCCGAAACTCGCCGGATGTGGGCAGGATGGGCCGCAGCCGTTCCCACATGGCGGGCAGGCGCTCATCGAGCAGGGCGCGCAGCATGTCCTGGGTGGACGTGAAATAGGCGTAGACCGTGGGGCGTGAAGTCTGCAGTTCGCGGGCAATGTCGTTCATCCCCACCGCCTCAAACCCGCGTTCGATAAAGAGCGCCGCCGCCGTCTCCAGAATCTGCTGACGGCGGTTTTCCGCGCTCAGGCGTCGGGTGGGAGACGGTGCAGAAGGGGCAGTCATGGATCAAGTCTAACAGATTTATGACAAAGTGTCACTTGACGATTTGTCAGTAAAGAGAGATAGTGGGGTCACCGAGGAGGGTTGTGTCCTCGCGTTTCAAGGAGCCTGCATGTCCCCCATCTCTACTCTGGCCAAAGATTTCAACACCCTGACCCCTGCCGAGCGCAGCCTGTGGCGGCATCCCATGATGTGGCTGTCCGCCGGCGCCATCGCGGTGGTGCCACTGCTGTACGCCGGCATCTACCTGGGCAGCGCGATTGACCCTTACGGCAATCTGAGCAACTTGCCCGTTGCGCTGGTGAATCTGGATCAGGGAACGCGGAGCCGGGGTGAGGACGTCAGGCTGGGCGCCGACGTCGTGGAGGACCTGCGCGGCGATCCCAAATTCAACTACCTGAGTTACCCCAGCGAGGCGGCGGCCAAGGAGGCCGTGCGGCGCGGCGAAGCGTATTTCTCGCTGACCCTGCCTGCCGATTTCAGCGCGAAAGCGGTGGCGGGGGACAGTTCAAGCCACGGTCTGCTGAAGTTCTACGTTTCTGAGGGCGGCAGCTACTTTGCCAGCCGTGTGGCCTCCACCTTTGCCACCACCATGAGCGAGGAACTCAACCGCACCCTGGGCGAGAACCGCTGGGAGGTCGTGGGCGACTCACTGAAACAGGTTCAGAAGGGATTTGCCGATATCCGAGCGGCCACCGGGAAGCTGCGCGACGGCGCGATCACGTTGCAGGACGGCACAGAGGCCCTGAAGGGTGGCGCGGCTGATCTGGCAGATGGGACGAGGACGGCAGCCGACGGCAGCGCGCAGCTGACGGACGGCGCGAAAGCGCTCTTCGCTGGTGTTGGCAGACTGACGACGGGCAGTGCCAGGCTTTCCACCGGACTGCGTCAGCTGGAGGCGGCGGCCCCCGGTCAGGCCCAGCTTGCGCCCCTACAAAGCGGCGTTGCGCAACTTCAGGGTGGGGCGGCCAAATTGTCTGGCGGCCTGAATCAGCTCTCGGACGGAGCTTCGGCCCTCTCGGATGGTGCAAAGAAAGCCAGGACCGGTGCGGCGCAGCTTGCAGGCGGCTCCCGTGAATTGGCCTCCAAACTCCCTCAGCTTCAAAGTGGACTGGACCAGCTCTCGGACGGTGCGGGTCAGCTCCTGGCCGGGGCCAGGGCGACCAACACCGGGGCCGGGAAGGTGGCCGCCGGAAACAGGCAGCTTGCCGCTGGATTGAAAGACCTGTCGGGCGGTTTGCAACAGGCCACCGCAGGGGCCAACACCCTGAACGAGGGAGCCGCCGAACTCGCCACCGGAACCAAGACCCTGAATGAATCCGTGAAGGACCAGGCACTCCTGCCGGGCGAACTCAAGGCCGGCGTGGCACAGGTCAACAGCGGGGCCACGGGGGTTCACGCGGGCAGCAACAGCCTGAGCAACGCACTGCCCAGACTGGCTGATGGGGCAGCAAAAGCGGCGACCAGTGCCAGGCAACTCTCCGGCGGGGCAAGCGATCTGGCGGCAGGCACCGCAAAGGTGCAGACCGCCGCGACCAGCCTTGCCGCAGGGTTGAAGGACGCCTCCGCTGCCTCGTCCACCGCCGTCATGGGCGCCCAGCAGCTCAGTGCCGGGGCCGCGCAATTGACGGCAGGCACCGGGCAACTGCAGAGTGGGGCGGCGACACTGGCCCAGAAATCCGGCGAGGCGGCGCGGGGAGCGGCGGATCTGAGCGCGGGAGTCACTGCCCTGCAGGGCGGCGTGAACACGCTGGTCGAGGGTAACCTCAAAATCAAAGACGCGCTGGGCCAGATCACCAGCGGGTTGCCCGCACAAGGCGATCTGGATAGCCTCGAGACCGGAGCCTCCACCCTGGCGCAGAAGTCCGGGGAACTGAGCAGCGGCCTGAAAACCCTGAGCAGTGGCGCGGCCAGACTTCAGACTGGCGCAAACGATCTGGACAGCGGGGCCACCAAGCTGCGCGACGGGCTCGATACCCTCTACAGCAAGATCCCTGCCGATACCCAGGGGCTCGGCGGCGATCCGGCCGGCCTCAGCGCCAGCGTACTCCCGGTGACCGAGAAGTTCGCGCCGGTCAAGAACAACGGGGCCGGGTTTGCGCCGTATTTCATGGCCTTGAGCCTGTGGGTGGGGGTCACGCTGACCACCTTTATCTTCCCGTACAGCCAGTTGCCCCGCAGCGGGCGCGGCACCTCGCAGTTCGCACGGATGTTGCGCAAGGCCGCCGTTCCCGCGGCGCTGGTTTGCCTTCAGGCGCTGCTGGTGGTCTGGGGCGTGCATGCCCTTGGGGTGGATTTCCTGCACCCGGCGCAGGTGGTCGTCACTGCTCTGGCCTCCAGCCTGACCTTTCTGACGCTGGTGCTGGCGCTGATCTTCCTGTTCGGCGCGGCGGGCCGCCTGATCGCGCTGGTCCTGCTGGTCCTTCAGCTGGCCGCGTCGGGCGGCAGCTACCCGGTGGAACTCGCGCCGTCCTTCTTCGGGGCCATCCACAACTTCGTGCCGGTCACACAGAGCGTCAACGCTTTCCGCCATGCCATGAGCGGTGCATTCCAGGGCAGCTACGTCACCTTCATGCTGATCCTGCTGAGCATCGCCGTGCTGAGTGTCGGGGCGGGCCTGCTGGGCAGGCGGCGCTGGGAACTGGTGGCCGACCAGGACTTCAAACCCCTGATCTCCTCGCCGCTGGTCTCCGAGGAAGTGCATCACGAGAAGGAGGAATTGGCGCGGGGGTAGGGGAAAGGGCTTGGCCCGCTTCGCCTGACCTGTCGCGGTTCAATTGCCCAGCCATAAAAAAGGGCGCGTCCAGTCTTCCTGGCACGCGCCCTTTGCCTTTTCCTCCCGTTTATTCCACCTTGAAGGGTAGGTAGGTGGGCTGCCAGAACTTGCGGCGCACCAGTTCCAGCAATCCGTCGTCATTCAGGCCACGAATGCTGAATTCGGTGGCGACGCCGTCCTTCAGGGCCTGCTTGATCACGGCCACGGCGACCTCCAGGCTGGCGGCTCCCAGCTCGGAGACGGGCGGGAAGGTGCGGCCCGGGTGGTGACGCTGGGTGTAGGCGGCCAGCGCGTAGGCGGATTCGGTCACCATCTCGTCGGTGATCTCGCGGACGCGCGCCAGGATTGCGCCGAAGCCCAGGCCGGGGAAGATAAAGGCATTGTTGCCCTGCCCGATGGGGTAGGTTTCGCCGTTCAACGTCACCGGATCAAACGGGCTACCGGTGGCCACCAAGGCTGCGCCATCGCTCCAGCGCAGCACGTCTTCAGGCAGCGCCTCGCAGTTGGCGGTGGGATTGGACAGCGGGAACACCAGCGGGCGCGGGGTGTTGGCCATCGCCGCCTTCACGACCTCCTCGTCAAAGGTGCTCGGCACGCCGGACAGGCCCAGCAGCACGGTGGCCTTGGCCTCACGGATCACGTCCAGCAGCGAGGTTCCGGCCCAATCCTGGGTGAGGGCCTGGGGCGTTGCCAGGGACTTCTTGTAGTCTTCCATGGGGCGGTCATCGGTCAGCAGGCCCCGGGAGTCCAGCACGAAGACGCGCTCTGCGATCTGCTCGGGGCTCAGGCCCTCGCGGCGCATGCCCTCGCGGATGGCGGCGGCGACGCCGGCCCCGCCCGCACCGGCGCCGCTGATCACGACGCGCTGCTCGGCCAGGGTCTCGCCCTTGAGACGGCAGGCATTCAGCACGCCCGCCAGCACCACTGCGCCCGTCCCCTGAATGTCGTCGTTGAAGCTGGGGACCACCTTGCGGTAACGGTCCAGCACCATGAACGCCGTGTCCTTGGAGAAATCCTCCCACTGGATGATCGCCTTGGGGAAACGCTCCAGCGTGGCCTCCACGAAACGGTCCACGAAGCGCAGGTACTCCTCTCCTTTGAGGCGCTCATGCTTGACGCCCAGGTAGGAGGGATCTTCACGCAGATCGGCGCGGCCCGTGCCCACGTCCAGTTCGACGGGCAGCGTCTTGTCGGGACCGACGCCGCCCGCAACGGTATACAGCGACAGTTTGCCGATCGAGATCGCCATGCCGCCGAAGCCCTGATCCCCGATGCCCAGGATCGCACTGCTGTCGGTGGCCACGATGATCCGCACGTCGTTGAGCGGCACGTTCGCCAGGGCCTGCCCGGCCCGCTCGATGTTGCTGGTGCTGAGGGTCAGGCCGCGCGCGTAGCGGTAGATCTGGCTGAATTTCTGTACCGCCAGCCCCACCGTGGGGGTGTAGACGATGGGCAGCATTTCCTCGACGTGCGCGGCCAGCAGTGCGTAGAACAGCACCTCGTTGCGGTCTTGCAGGTTGCGGAGGAAGACGTGGCGCTCCAGCGGCTCCTTGACCTTGAGGTAGTCGGCATACAGGCGCTCGGCCAGCACGTCCAGCGTGTCCACCTGCGGGGCCAGCAGGCCGTCCAGATTGAGCTTCTGGCGCTCGTCCTCCGTGAAGGCGGTGCCCTTGTTCAGCAGCGGAATACGGGTCAGGTTGAAGCCGGTCACCAGCGGGTGCAGGTAGCGGTGGCCGTCCGAGTCGCGCCGCACGTCGTAGTGATCGGTCAGGGGCTGGGTGTTCCGGGTCATGGGGTTCTCCTCTGAAGCGGGGAAGGCGAAGGGAGATGGGGAGATGGATTCAGAGGCCGCAGCCGAGCATCGCCAGCGGGTGGCGGTTCATGTCCTTGTACAGCAGGTACTTGCTCCAGTCGCGGCCCAGCGCGCCGTACCACTGCGGACAGTGCGCGCCCATCCAGATCACGTCGCCGGTCGTCACCGGGTAATACGTCTGCTGGAGCTTGTACAGCCCCTCGCCTTCCAACATTAAAAGGCCGTGTTCCATGTAATGCACTTCCGTGTACGGCAGGGTGGCCCCCGGCGCGAAGCTCATGGTGCTGACCATGAAGTCGAAGGGCACCTCGTCGGGCAGCAGCTTGCGGGCGATCAGGTGGTCATCGCCCTCGAACGCGTAGCCGGGGTTCTCGCGCTCGTTGCCCCAGTACACGCCGGGAGGCACAACACCCTCCACCGCCTCGTAGGGCTTCTCGAACACGGCCACGCGGGCGTCCGATCTGGCGGTCAGGGTATGGGCCACGCCCGCCGGGAGGTAGACGTAATCGTAGTCTGTCAGCGTGCGCTTTTCGCCGTCCCCGGTACCTTCAATCTGGGCCTCTACCTCACCGCTCAGGACAAAGGCGAAGCGTTGATAGCCGTGCGCGGACTCCCTCGCCGTTGCTCCGGCAGGCATCTGGGCCGTGAACTGCACGAAGCGGGCGCGGGTGCCGATCACGGGCGCGATGTGCAGCACGACCGCGCTGCCCGGCCACTCGGCCAGTGCGGTGCGGACGAAGGTTTCGGGGGTGATGACCGCGTGGGCATTTTCCAGCGCGCTGCGCGTGGCTCCGAGATGTTTCATGTAACTCCTTCTGGGTCGGGGCTGGGGATCAAAGTGGGGGAGAACAGCGCTACTTCCCGGGCCGCAGCAACCGCCCACGCGCGGTGTCCTCAAACCTGCCGTTGTGGTAGACCGTCTGTCCCCGCGACAGCGTCTGGGTCACTCGCCCCCGGTAGTTCTGGCCCCCGAAGGGATTCTGCTTCCAGCGGTCATGCAGATCGGTCAGGGTGAAAGTCTCGTCCAGGCGCACCAGCGCGAGATCGGCGTCGGCTCCTGCAGTCAGTCGGCCCTTGTTCGGCAGGTTGAAACGTCGGGCGGGGTTCAGGGCGCTCAGGGCGGCGACGGCTTCCAGCGGCAGGTTGCGCTGGCCGTAACCGTCGGTAAGCAGCACGTTCAGCGTGCTCTGGACCCCGCTGATCCCGCCCCACAGGGCGAAGAAATCGTCGCTGATCTTCATGTTCGGCGGCGCAGGAGAATGATCCGAACCCACGATGTCGATGTGTCCGCTCAGCAATTCGGCCCACAGGTCGTCCTGCACGGCCCCCGAACGCAGCGGCGGCGCGCATTTCAGGGCCGCGCCCACGCGCTCCACGTCCTCGTCGGTGAAGTGCAGGTAGTGGGGGCAGGTCTCGATGGTCACGTCCACGCCGCGCTGTTTCGCTTCAAAGGCCAGGGCCACGGCCCGCCCGCTGCTCATGTGGACGAGATGCAGCGCCGCCCCGGTTTCCTCGGCGAACAGCAGGGCGCGGGTCACGGCCTCCAGCTCGGCCAGCACGGGGCGGCTGTTCAGGTAGTCGCGCACCCCCCTGTGGCCGCCGGCGCGCACCTGTTCGGTCAGGCCGCGCGTCAGCTCGTTGCTCTCGGCATGGGTGCCGACGGGCAGGCCGTGACGTCTGGCTGTTCGCATGCCCTCCAGCAGCGTCAGGTCATCGGCCGCCGGAAACTCATCCAGACCGCTGTGACTCATGAACGCCTTGAAGGCAACCACGCCGGCCTCGGCCAGTTCGTCCAGGCGATCCAGGTTGGCCGGCGTCAATCCGCCCCACAGCCCGAAATCCACCAGCGACTTCTGCTCGCCGATCTGGCGTTTGGCGTCGAATTCAGCGCGCCCCAGCACCGGGGGTGAGGAGTTGAGAGGCATGTCCAGAAATGACGTGCCCCCGCCTGCCGCCAGCGCCCGTGAACCGGTCTCGAAGCCTTCCCAGTGGGTACGGCCCGGCTCGTTGAAGTGGACGTGTGCGTCCACCACGCCGGGGAAGACGTGCAGGCCGGAGGCGTCGAGGGCCTGGCCACCTGTCGTGATCTCCTGGGAGACTTCCACGATCTGGCCGCCGCTGATGCCCAGGTCAGCGCGGCGTAGCTCTTGGGGCGTGACGAGGGTGCCGCCGCGCACGATCAGGTCAAAGCTCATGCGTTCTCTGCGGCCAGCAGATGCAGGAACCGCACACCCAGGCGCAGGGCATCGGCCACATCCTCTTCCAGGACCAGTTCGTCGGGGTGATGGCTCAGCGCATTGGGCGAGCGCACGAACAGCATGGCCGCCCTCATGTGCGCGGCCATGACCATGGCGTCGTGCCCCGCGCCGCTGACCAGTTCGGGGTGCGGCAGGCCCTCCGCTGTGGCGGCGCGGTGCAGCAGGGCCTTGAAGGCGTCGGACATCGGGGTGGCCTGCTCCTCCATCTTGTGGGTGATGGTCACGGTCACGCCGCGCTCCACCGCCGCTGCGTTTGCGGTGTTCAGCAGCTGCTCGAAGGCCTTCAATCGCACCTCGTCCCGTGCGTGGCGGATATCCAGCGTGCAATACGCCTCGCCGGGGATCACGTTGATCGCGCCGGGCCGGGCCTGCATCACGCCCACGGTGGCCACCAGGCCGGGGGTGGCGCGCGCCAGGTCCTCGGCGGCCACGGCGAAGCGGGCGGCGGCGGCCAGCGCGTCGCGGCGCAGGTTCATAGGGGTGGTCCCGGCGTGCGAGGCCTGGCCCATAAACTCCAGGATCACGCGGTTCTGACCGGCGATGCCCTCCACCACGCCCAGCGACACGCCCGCGTCCTGCAAGACCGGCCCCTGTTCGGCGTGAATCTCAAAGTAGCCCAGCGCCCGTCCCCTGAACTGCGCCTCGCCAATCTCGTCCACATTCAGGCCGTAGTCGCGGATGGCGTCGCGCACGCTCTGGCCTGCCGCGTCGCGCAGTTCCAGCATGGCGTCCACCGTTCCCACCAGCGCCCGGCTGCCGATAAAGGGAACGCCGTAACGGACCCCCTCCTCCTCCGAGAAACCCACCACTTCCACCGCGTAGGGCAGCGGCTGGCCGCCTTCTTCCTGAAGAGAACGGACGGCTTCCAGCATGGCGTAACCCATCACCACGCCCAGAATGCCGTCGTAGGCGCCCGCATTCGGCACCGTGTCCAGATGGGAGCCGAGATACAGCGTCGGGGCGTCCGGTGTCGGGCCGGCCAGGCGCGAGCGCAGGTTTCCGACGGCGTCTATAGAGGTGGTCATGCCCAGCGCGTCGGCCCACCTCGTCAGGTACGCGTGCACCTGCCGTGTGGTGGCGCACAGGAAGGGGCGGTTGATCTCACCCTCTACCTCGGTGTGGCAGGCCAGCGCGGCGCAGGCGTCCATGATCTTGTGGCTCAGGGCCTGAATCGTCTCATCGGACAGGGAAGCGGGGCGCGAATCGGCGGTCATAGGGTGGCCTCCTGGGGCTGGAGAGGGGATTTCTGCAAGAGTTGCGCGGCACGTGGAAAATACTCGGGACAGATGGGGGCGAGAACCAGAGAGTCGAGGAGCCGGGCCTGTGCGGTGTGGTCGCCAGCCAGAGCGCGACGCTCCGTGAGGTAGCGGTCAGCCGTCAATTTATCGCCGCCTTCCAGGTCCGCCCCGCAGTTCAGCCATTGCCACAACTGCGCGCGGGCGAGTTCGGCGGTGGCGGTGTCCTCGATGCGTCCGTCCCGAACCACCACGCCGCGTCCGTCGTACCACGCCTCGAACACGGCCAGTGCCAGGCCGATGGTGTCTTGCACGACGTTCAGGGGCAGTGGGCGCGGCGCGGGCAGAGCGAGCAGGCGCTCGTGGGTGCGCTCGGCGGATTCGGCCGGCAGCCGGTGCGGCGTGCTTCCGCCGAAAGCTTCACGCACGGCGTCCAGCAGCTCCGGCAGTCCGGCCCAGGCCGCCACGAAGCCCTGGGCGGCTTCCCGCGTCTTGTCGGCGCGTACGGCGTCCAGCGTGACCTGCGGGTTCTGTGCGTCCGGCGCGACGGCAGCGCTGCCCCCGATGGCCTGCGCGCCGCGGGCCTGGCAGACGCGCACCAGCGCCTCGGCGTAGGCGCGCATGGCGTCCAGCTCCATCGTCAGGTCATGGCGCGGCGGCATGGCGCCACGCTGCAGGCCCACGCGCTTGGTCAGGCTGAACACGTAGTCCCAGCGCCCGGCATTCAACCCGAAGGCCCGCCCGTGTAGCGCGAACAGCAGGGCGTCGGCGTGCAGGCAGGCGGCGTAGGTCTCGATCTGCACGCACACCTTCACGGCATTCCTCTCCAGCCCTAGGTGCTGCTCGGCCAGCGCCAGCGCGTCGTCCCACAGCTGCGCTTCCTGCACGGTTTCCAATTTGGGCACGTAGATGTGGATGGGCCTTTCGGGCCGCGCGGCCAGGATGACGCCCAGATCGCAGAGGGCGGCGATGGCGGGACCTCCGTCATGCAGCGTTTCGGGAGCGAGGTGTTCTTCCACCGCATACAGCGCGCGGGGTCGGGCCAGCAGAGGCTTGTCGCTCCTAGCGGCCGTCTCCAGCGCGTCATATGCCGCCTGCACGTTCTTTGACGTGGGTGCGAAGGTGTCGTCGAAATCCAGCACCAGCGCGTCGGCGTCCGAGTTCAGCGCGGTGTTCAGGGCCGCCAGATCGGAGGCCTCCACGATCAGTTCCACGCGCCTGTTCGCCAGATCGCCGGGCAGCGCGGCGGCCTGATACGGCGGGGGCGCGGCGGGCGCAGGCTGACCCGCCGCGTCCAGCGCTTCCCAGCGCGATCTGAGCTGGCGGTGCAGGGCGGCCACCAGTTCCTGCGCGGCGGGCCTGATTTTGAGCGGGGGTGCAGTCATGGGCGAACCTCCAGAAGCCACTGAGCCATTGCTTACTTAGACATCTATCTATCGAACCGCAAAAAGAGGCGTCCACCTGGGCGTGGAAGCCTCCGGTCTGCCGAACTACGTCGTCCAGCCCAGCCGAGCCGAGATGGCCTGTGAGGCCGCGTTCATCCGCGTGTAGAAGGCCGGAACCTGTGACTTGTCGAAGCGCGAGGTCGGTGCGGAGACGCTCAGTGAGGCCACCACCTGCCGGGTGTGGTCGCGCAGCGGGGTGGCCATGCAGCGCACGCCAATCTCGCGTTCCTCGTCGTCGAGCGCGTAACCCTGCGCCCGCACGTTCTGAAGTTCCTGGAGATACGGTTCCAGCGCCGTGATGGAATTGGGGGTAAAGGCCGCGTAGGGCTGTTCACCCAGCCGCTGTTCCACGTCAGCGTCGCTCTGCCAGGCCAGCAGCACCTTACCCACGCCGGAGCAGTTCAGCGGCGTGCCCGCGCCCAGTTGCGCGAACATCCTCACGAGCTGGCGGCCTTCTACCTGATGGATGTACACCGCCTCGCTGCCGCGCAACACCGCCAGATTGACCGTCTCGCCCAGATCGTTGACCAGGGCCTGCATCTCGGTCTGGGCCGCGCCCACCAGGGTGTTGCGTCCGGCGAAGGCCGCGCCCACCTGGTAAGCCCGCACGCCCACGCTGAACAGCCCGCTACGCTCCTCCCATTCCACGAAGCCACTCTGGCGCAGTGTTTCCAGCAGGCGGTAGGTCGTGCTGGCCGACAGTCCCGCGGCCTTGGCCACCTGCGTCAGCGAGGCCTGACCCAGCTCGGCCAGCGAGGTCAGCACTGTCAGCCCGCGTTCCAGCGTGCGGACGCTGCCCGCGTCACCCGTGCGGGCGCGGCCTGTCTTCTGACGGGTGCTGGAGGAAGAGGTCATGTCGGCCATAGCTTAAGCCAGCTGCTCGTAACCGGGCAGGGTCAGGAAGTCGACCAGTGGCGTGCGGGTGGCCATGTCCTTGAACAGTTCTGTGGCGTCCGCGTAATCGCTGCCCAGTTTTCCGGCCTCGTCCGCGTACAGTTCGTCGAACAGTTCGGGGCTCAGGGTCCGGCCGTCTTCCAGCTCCACGCCCTGTTTGCGCCATTGCCACAGCTGCGCACGGCTGATCTCGGCGGTGGCGGCGTCCTCCATCAGGTTATGAATGGGTACCGCACCGCTGCCGCGCAGCCATGCGGCGAGGTACTGGATACCCACGTTGATGTTCATGCGGACCCCTTCCTCGGTAACGGTGCCCTCGGGCGGGGACAGCAGATCGGCTGCCGTCACCTTGAGGTCCATCTGCTTGTCGCTGCCAATCTGGTTGGGTGTGGGCATGATCCGGTCAAAGACCTCGGTGGCCAGCCCCACCATGCCGGGGTGTGCCACCCAGGTGCCGTCGTGGCCGTTGGTGGCCTCGCGTTCCTTGTCGGCGCGCACCTGCGCGAAAGCTTTCTCGTTGGCCTCGGTGTCGTTCTTGACCGGAATGAATGCGCTCATGCCGCCAATCGAGGGTGCGCCGCGCCTGTGGCAGGTCTGGATGGCCAGTTTGCTGTAGTTGCTCATCATCGGCACGGCCATGCTGACCTTGGCACGGTCTGGCAGCACGCGTCCCGGCTGTTCGCGGAATTTCTTGATGTAGGAAAAGATGTAGTCCCAGCGTCCGCAGTTCAGCCCCGCCGAATGCTCGCGCAGTTCGTACAGGATCTCGTCCATCTCGAAGGTGGCCAGGATGGTCTCGATCAGCACCGTGCCCTTGATGCTGCCGCGCGCGAGGCCCAGCGTTTCCTCGGTGTAGTTGAAGACGTCGTTCCACAACCGGGCTTCCAGATGCGATTCTAGCTTGGGCAAGTAGAAGTATGGGCCGCTGCCACGCCTGAGCAGTTCCGCCGCATTGTGGAAGGCGTACAGACCGAAGTCGAAAAACGCGCCGAACAGCGTTTCGCCGTCCACGGTGACGTGCTTCTCGGGCAGGTGCCAGCCGCGTGGGCGAACCAGTAGCACCGCCGTCTGCTCGTTGAGCTTGTACGACTTGCCGTTCTGCTCCAGCGTGATTTCCCGCCGCACCGCCTCGCGCAGGTTGAGCTGGCCGTCCACCATGTTGTCCCAGGTGGGGCTGCTGGCGTCCTCGAAGTCGGCCATGAACACCCGCGCCCCGCTGTTGAGGGCGTTGATGATCATCTTGCGGTCCACTGGCCCGGTGATCTCCACCCGGCGGTCCTGCAGGTCTTCCGGCAGCGGCGCGATCTTCCAGTCGCCCGCGCGGATCTCACGGGTCTCTGGCAGGAAGTCGGGGACTTCCCCGGCATCCAGACGGGCCTGACGGTCCTGGCGCAGCTGCATCAGCTCGCGGCGGCGCGGCTCGAAGCGGCGGTGCAATTCGCTTACGAAGCTCAGCGCTTCGGGGGTCAGGATCTCGCGCTGCTGTTCGCTGATGGGGGCGTGGAATTGCAAACCTTCGGAGGGCGCGGCGTGGCTCATGGGGGCTCCTTGAAGAAAAAGGGCGAAAGAGAAGGCAGGGGGCCCGAAGCGTCTGAAGAGGCACGGTGGCACTGCAGCTCTGAGATTCACTTAACTTCCGTGCAGTGAATTTGATTTTCATTGTACGCAAACTGAACGGGAATGTGAACACCCTGTTTGCGGCGCGGAGACAGTGCCTGTCTAACTCGGTGCTAGAGGGCATAGTCAGGCCCTACCGAGTGACTGGTGGAGTGTGAAGTGAATAACAGCATTCCGTGAGGGCACAAGCCCCGCCCACCTTCTTCGCGGACATATACCAATCTCCGATTCCTTTGTCGCAAATTAAGGCCGTTGTCTTGCATCAATCACTGCCTGTGATCTTAAATTTTGTAAAGACCACACCAAGGTTAAAACAAGTGCGGCTGAGTGCTTCAGCCATCACTGCCCCGCCGTTCATTAATACACTTCTGTATGGAGGCACCATGACCCGACTCAAAGGCAATCGCGGCGGCGGCGGCAACATCTGGTTGCTGATCCTCTTGATTCTCATTGTCATTTTCCTGCTGGCGTATTTCCTGTACTTGAAACCGCAGGGCATCCTTGATCTTGGATTTATCTGAAGCTTCCCGCGTCCTTTTCCTCTCCGCTATTCACTCCCGCTTGGAGCGTGACCCATGATTAAAGGCAAAGACATTCTGGGGCGGCACATTGTTGCCATCGATTCCGGTCAGCGCCTCGACAGTGTGCATGACCTGATCTTCGATCATCAGGCCAATGAGGTGTTGGGCCTGCTGGTCGACGAGGGCGGCTGGTTCCGTGCCGCCAAGGTCGTGCCCTTCGAGATGGTCCGCTCGATTGGCGAGGACGCCATCATGATCGACTCGGCGGACCATGTGACCACCACGCGCGATGATGGCCGGCTGGCCGACGTGCTGGACAGCAAGGTCAGCCTGATCGGCATGACCCTGCTGACCACCGACGGGCAGGATCTGGGCAAGATCGCCGATGTGTACTTCGACGAGAAGACTGGCAAGGTCGAGGGCTACGAGGCCACTGGCGGACTGTTCTCTGACCTGAGTAACGGACGGACGTTTGTGCCTGCGCCCGACGATGTGCAGATCGGTGCCGACACCGCCATTGTGCCGCTGTCGGTGGCCACCGCCATGCAGGAGCAGGAACCGGGCGGTCTGAAGGGGGCCTTCAGCAGCGCGGGCGATTCGATTAAGGGCGCGTACGAGAACATTGCCGACGCCACCAAGGAGCGCCAGAAGGAATACGCCATCGGCAAGACGGCGGGCGGCGACATTACCCTGGACGATGGCACCGTGATCGTCGCCAGGGGCGACACGATCACCAGCGAGCAGGCCGAACTGGCCGAGCAGCATGGCAAGCTGGGGGCGCTGGCCACCACCGCGACAGGCGGGGCGATCTCGGACGCCTACGGCAACATCTCCGACGCATCCAGGGAGCGTCAGAAGGAATATGTGATCGGCAAGGCGGCGGGCAATGACCTGCACGCCGACGACGGTTCCACCATCGTGACCAAGGGCCAGATCATCACCGCCGAACAGGCCGAGCGTGCCGAGCGCGATGGCAAGCTGACGGCACTGGCGACCAACGCCACCGGCGGCGTGATCGTCGCCACGTACGGGGACGCCCGTGGCCGCGTGCAGGGCGGCCTCGACGACATGCGCGACGCCACCGCCGAGCGTCAGAAGGCCTACGTGGTGGGCAAGACTGCCAGCAGCGACGTGACCACCGACGCAGGCGAAACGATTGTCTACAAAGACGGCGTGATCACCGCGTATCAGGCCGAACGCGCCGAGCAGACTGGGAAGCTGGGTGCCCTGACCGCTGCCGCGATCTCGGGCAGTGTGCAGACTGCGCGTGCAGGCAGCGGGGTGGACCCCAGCAGCCCGCAGGCCGCCATCGGGCGCCGCGCCAGAATGGAGGTCCGCAGTCCCGGCGGCAGCCTGGTCGCGGCGCAGGGCCAGATCGTCACGGCGGCCATCGTGGAACGCGCCCAGCATCTGGGCGTTGAGGATCAGCTGCTGGCGGCCACGGTGGGCCGTCCCTCCCAGGCCAGCGGTACGGACACCCGCGCCGCCCTGGCTGGTGGGCTGGAGAACGTGTCCAGCGGAGCCAGCAACCTGCTGGACCGCGCCAAGGGCTGGCTCGGTGAGCGCCGCGAGGACGCCGAGACTGCCCTGGATGAGCGCCAGAAGGCCGCCCAAGAGCAGCGCATCAAGGACGCCCTGGGTCGTCCGGTCAACCGTGTAATTCTGGCCCCCGACGACAGCATCATCCTTAACCTGGGCGAGATCGTCACCCACAAGGCCGTGCAACTGGCCACCCAGGGTGACGTGCTCGACATCCTGCTCGACAGCGTGAGCAAGGAAACGCCGCACATCGATCCATTGGCCAGCCGCCCCGACGAGCATGGACGGGCAGCTCTAGACAGTCAGCCAGACGTGGGTGAGCACAACACGCCGCTCACTGGTCTGTCTACCGATCCTAAAACGCAGGGCTGATTGATGGCGAACTGAGTCGTCCACTACCCTTCCCAGCGCCGCCCCGTCCCTGCGACGGGGCGGCGTCTATTCGGTGGGCCACGGCCTGACTTTGCGAGTTCCGGCGCCCTGCCGCCCAGCTGGTGGGCCTATGCTGGCCGACATGGTTGAGACGCTGATTGGCAACACGCCGCTGGTGCAACTGGAGCGGGTCACCGAACCTGGCATGGCCGACGTGTTCATCAAACTGGAGGGCCAGAATCCTGGCGGCAGCATCAAGGACCGCACGGCGCTTGGCCTGATCGAGGACGCCGAACGCAGCGGACGGCTGAAGCCCGGCGGCACCATCGTGGAGCCCACCAGCGGCAACACGGGGGTGGGTCTGGCACAGGTGGCGGCTGCCAAGGGGTACAAACTGATCCTGTGCATGCCCGCCCAAATGAGCGAGGAGCGCAAGCGCACGCTCAGGGCCTACGGTGCGGAACTGGTCCTGACCGATCCTGAGCGCCGCATGCTGGCCGCCATCGAGGAGGCGGGGCGCATCTCGGAGGAAACCGGGGCTGTGGTCATGGGCCAGTTCACCAACCCTGCCAATCCCGCCGTCCATGAGCGGACCACCGGGCCGGAACTGTGGAAACAGATGGACGGACGCATTGACGCTTTCGTGTACGGCACTGGCACGGGGGGCACGATCAGCGGGGTGGGGAGGTTCCTCAAGGCCCATAATCCTGCCCTGCAAGTGATTGCGGTGGAACCCGCGCGCAGCAATGTCCTCAGTGGTGGTGAGCGCGGCGAGCACGGGTTTCAAGGCATGGGACCAGGCTTCATCCCCGACAACCTGGACCGCAGCATTATCGACGACGTGATCACCGTCTGGGAGGAGGATGCCTACCCCCTGGCCCGCCGTCTGGCGCAGGAGGAGGGCGTCTTTGTAGGCATGAGCAGCGGAGCCAATGCCTGGGCCTCCCTGCTGGTGGCCCGCCAGCTGGGCGCCGGCAAGCGCGTCGTGACCATCGCTTGCGACACCGGGGCACGTTACCTGACCACCGCGCTGTTCAGCGACGAAACCGGAACACCGCCGGGCTACCGGCCGTACTCGCGTGAGCGTGTCTGAATCGGGAGTGGTTGCCTTACCAGCTCATAGCCGTATGGGCCCACTGAAGGGAGGCGAACTGTAAAGGTTCGCCTCCCTTCCCCTGAAAATGAGCGGAGTGGAATAAAAGCTGAGCCCCTGATAGATCACCAAACAGTTCAGCTCTAATGCGCTTATCCGCCTGGCAGTCCCTTCGCCATTTCCAAGTGTCCGGCCACCACCGGTTCAATTTTTGCGGCGTAGGCCAGCACTGCGGCATCTTTGCCAATCGTACGGTAGGTCTTGATCAACATGAGGGTCATGTCGTGTCCAGCCACCTGCACCTTCTTGTATTCGGCATCGAAAGCTGCGCCGGTAAGCGTGGACAGCTTGTTGCCTTGCAGACGCTGATCGGCCCCCGGCTTGTCGGCCAGTTTGACGCCTTTCTGGGCGGCCAGGGCGTTCAGCTCGTTCTGTGCCTTGGTGTGGTCGTCGATCATCATCTGGGCAAAGGCGCGCACATTGGGGTCGCTGCTCTTCTGGAGGGCCAGGCGCGAGGTGGCGATCTCGGTCAGGTTGCTCATGGTGGCTGTTTCCATGAACAGCACATCGGTATCGTTGCTGAGCTGGGCGGTGGAGACCGCAGGCGTCATGACCCCCATATCATTGCCGCCCGCCGAGGCAGTGGGCAGCAGCAGCACGAGACTGGCGAGTAGGGCTGGGGCATGGGTCAGTTTCAACATGTCATTCTCCTGTGAAGCAGTGAAGTGGCGCCGTATCGTCGCCTCTGCTGCATAGCCTGACGTGTGCACCCTCTGGTTGTCCCCCCACCAGCTAAAGAAACCGGGCGCCGCCTTGAACTGACCTTCGCCCGGCTTTAAGCGAAATTGCAGGCGGTCTTCACAGGGTGTCTTGGGCTACAGGCCCGCCCCTCTCTAGTTGAGGGAGCAAGGGTAGACCGGAGTGCGTTGCCCTTGCCCAGCTAACATGTCGGCATGATTTCCGTCCGTGGAGTGGTGATTGGTGCGCCCCGCTAGAGTCGCGCTGCTGGCCGGTGTCGTGGCGCTGGCCGTGACGCTGTCGGCGTGCTCGGAGGTGCGTTACCTGGTGCAGGCTGCGGGCGGGCAACTGGACCTGCTGAGGCGGGCACGGCCTATCGAAGACGTGCTGGCCGATCCCACCACCGACGCGGAAGTGCGCCGCAAGCTGGAACTGGTGGAGCGGGTGCGCGCCTTCGCCATCCGCGAACTGGGCCTGCCCGATCACGGCTCCTTCCTGAAATATGTGGACGTGGGACGGCCCGCCGTAGTTTGGAACGTGTTTTCCGCGCCGCCCGACAGCGTCAGGTTGCGAACCTCCTGCTTTCCCGTCGCAGGCTGCGTCAGCTACCGGGGGTACTTTCATGAGGCCGATGCCCGCGCCTACGCCGAGACGCGCCGTGCGGCGGGGGACGACGTGAGCGTGGGCGGTGTCAGTGCCTACAGCACGCTGGGCTACCTGAAAGACCCGGTGCTGTCCACCATGCTGTCGTCCAGCGACGCGGGGCTGATCCGCACCGTGATCCATGAGCTGGCGCATCCGGCTCTGTACGTGAAGGACGACACCGTCTTCAACGAGTCCTTTGCCACCGCCATCGAGGAGGCGGGGATGGCGCGGTGGTTGAAGAAATACGGCACCCCCGAACTGGCGGACGCAGATCGGCTGGCCCAGGAACGTGCGTCGGCCTTCGAGAAACTGTTGCTCCAGACCCGGGGTGAATTGGAAACCTTGTACGCCCAGGAGTTGCCCGCAGCCGAGGTCCAGACCCGCAAGGCCGCCATTCTTCAGACCCTCAATGACCGCTACGCTGTCCTCAAGGCCAGCTGGGGCGGCTACGCCGGTTACGATGGCTGGTTTACGCGCGGGGCCGACAATGCCTCGCTGGGTGCGGTGGCCGCCTATGCGACGCTGGTGCCAGACTTCCTGGCTTTGCTGGAGCGCAGTGGCGACGACATTCCCACCTTGATCAGGGACGCTGCCGAATGCGCAGAACGGCCAGGCGCAGAACGGCAGAGTTGCTTGAGGAGTGGCTAAGGAAACGCGGCTGAAACGTCTTCCTGGCCTCCCACGAGAAGGGGAGCCGCTTCAATCCTTAAGCCTTTTCCTCCCGATCTGAAGAAAACCTAGCGGCTCCCGTGTGTCTCGCTCCCCTTCTGAGACAATGACCCCATATGTGGACTCTGGTTCTCAACAGCGGCAGCAGCAGCCTCAAGTTTGCCGTGATTGACCCGGCTTCCGGGGAAACGCGGCTGTCGGGACTGGCCGAGCGGCTGGGTGCGGAGGCCGCGTCCATACGGCTGGATTCGGACGGAACGCGGCAGACCCACTCCCTGAATGGCGGCAGCTACGCCGAGGCCATGACCCTGCTGCTCGCCGAGCTGGACGTGCTGGGCTTGCGTCAGGACGTGCGGGCGGTGGGCCACCGCGTCGTTCATGGAGGCAGCCGCTTCAGCGCCCCCGCGCCCATCACGCCCGAAGTGCTGGAGGCCATCCGCGAGTGCGTGCCGCTGGCGCCGCTGCACAATCCGGCAAATATCGCGGGCATCGAGGCGGCCATGAATGCCTTTCCGGGGCTGCCGCAGGTGGCGGTATTCGACACCGCCTTTCACCAAACCCTGCCGGAAATCGCCTATCGCTACGCCGTACCGGAAGCCTGGTTCACGCAGCATGGCGTCCGGCGTTACGGCTTCCACGGCATCAGCCATGCCTTCGTGGCCGGTGAGGCGGCGCGTTTACTGGGCCGCCCGCTGAGCGAACTGAACCTGATCACCGCCCACCTGGGCAACGGCTGCAGCGTCAGCGCTGTGGCGGGCGGGCGCAGCGTGGACAGCAGCATGGGGATGACGCCGCTGGAGGGACTGGTGATGGGCACCCGCAGCGGCAACGTGGATCCGGGACTGCACGACTACCTGGCGCGCGTCTCGGGTCTGACCCTGACCCAGATCACGGCGGCCCTGAACCGTGAAAGTGGTCTTCTGGCCCTGTCAGGCCTGACCAACGACATGCGCGAGCTGGAGGAAGCAGCGGCGCGCGGCCATGTGGGGGCGAGGCTGGCCGTGGAGATCTTCGTCTACCGTCTGGCTCAGGGAATGGCCGCCATGGCGGTGGCCTTGGGCCGCGTGGACGGTCTGGTCTTCACCGGCGGCATCGGCGAAAACAGCCCTGGGGTGCGTGCTGGGGCGCTGGCCCGACTGCCTTTCCTGGGCCTCCGGCTGGATGAGGATGCCAACGCGGCAGCTGTGCGCGGTCAGGGCGGTCCGATCAGTGCCCCGGACAGTCTCTCCGCGCTGGTGGTGGGCACCAATGAGGAATGGATGATCGCCCGCGAGACGGCGGACATCCTGGCCCTCAGGCCCCGCTGAGCGCCCCCTCTTTCTCCTAGACCGCCCGAAGGAGCTTGCCCATGAAAACCCTCTTTATCGCCCCCACCCGTAACGCTGTAGGCCTGTCCAGCACTGCCCTTGGCCTGACCCGCGCGCTGGAAAGACAGGGGCTGAAGGTCGCCTTTCTCAAGCCCATCGCCCAGACCCACGAGAGCGCCACCGACGACAGCGTGCATTTCGCCCGCACGCTGACGCACCTCAAGACCCCCGATCCGATTGCGCTGGCAAAAGCCGAGGAGCAGCTCAGCCACGGCGCGGAAGAGGACCTGATGGAGAGCGTGATTGCCCTGGCCCGCGCCGCGACGGACGGCGGCGGCGCGGACGTGCTGATTGCCGAGGGCCTGGCCCTGACCGAGCGCAACGTGTACGCGGGCGCCTTGAATGCCGCGCTCGCCCGCAACCTGGAGGCGAGTACCGTGCTGGTGTCCAGCCTGGCCGGGGTGACGGCAGGCACGCTGGCCGACGAACTGGAGATTGCCGCCCAGAATTACCGCCGCAGCGATGGCACCGGTCTGTCCGGTTATGTGCTGAATTTTGCGCCGCCTACCCTGGATTTCGGCGGCCTGATGGCCGAGCTGCGGGCGCGCAGTCCGTTGCTAGCAGGTGGGGAACTGCCACTGCTGGGCGTGGTGGCGCAGTCCCCGGCGCTGGCCGCCCCGCGCACGCTGGACGTGGCCCGTTACCTGGAGGCCGAGGTACTGAACGAGGGGGAGGCCGTCTTGCGGCGCGTGACCAGCACAGTCGTCACCGCCCGTACCGTGCCGCGCATGGCCCACCTGTTCGTGCCCGGCGCCCTGGTAGTCACGCCTGGAGACCGCGAAGACGTCATCATGGCCGCTGCGCTGGCGCACCTGAGCGGCGTGCCACTGGCGGGGCTGATGTACACCTCGGGCAGTGCGCCGGAGGACAGCATCGAGAAGCTGTGCCGGGCGTCGCTGACCTCATCGCTGCCAGTGATGCGCGTGCAGACCAATTCCTTCAACACCGCCTCGCGCCTGTCGCGCATGGACGCCCGCGTGCCTCACGACGACACCGAGCGGATGGACCGCACACTGGACTTCATCGCCGATCGCCTGGACCTGGCGGCGCTGCGGACGCGCATCCGCACGCCGGACGTGGTGGGCGAGCGAAGGCTGCCGCCCAGCGCCTTCCGCTACGAGCTGATCCAGCGCGCCCGCGCCGCCGACAAACGGATCGTGCTGCCCGAGGGCGATGAGCCGCGGACCATCCGCGCGGCCATTCGCTGCGTCGAAAAGGGCATTGCCCGCCCGTTGCTGCTGGCCTCGCCCGACAGGGTGCGGCAGGTGGCCGACGGTCTGGCCCTGGTGCTGCCGCCCGAGCTGGAAATCATTGACCCCAACAGTATCCGCGCGCAGTACGTGGGCCCGATGGTGGAACTGCGCAGGAGCAAGGGCCTGACCGCCCCACAGGCCGAGGCACAACTGGAAGACGCCGTGGTGCTGGGCACCATGATGCTGGCCCAGGGCGAGGTGGATGGGCTGGTGTCGGGCGCTGTGCACACCACCGCCAACACCGTGCGTCCGGCGATGCAGCTGATCAAGACCGCCCCCGGTGCGTCGCTGATCTCCTCGGTGTTCTTCATGCTTATGCCTGAGCAGGTGCTGGTCTACGGCGACGCGGCCATCAATCCCAATCCCAATGCTGAGGAGCTGGCCGATATCGCCATTCAGAGTGCCGACAGCGCCCTGGCCTTTGGCATCACACCAAGGGTCGCCATGCTGTCCTACAGCACCGGCGAGAGCGGCAGCGGCGAAGACGTGGAGAAGGTGCGGGTGGCCACGGGGCTGGTGCGGCAACGCCGCCCGGACCTGATGGTGGACGGCCCGATGCAATACGACGCCGCCAGTGTGCTGAGCGTGGGCCGCCAGAAAGCCCCCAACAGCCAGGTGGCCGGCCGCGCCACGGTCTTTATCTTTCCCGATCTGAACACCGGGAACACCACCTACAAGGCCGTGCAGCGCGCAGCAGGTGTGGTGGCCGTGGGGCCGATGCTGCAAGGATTGAGGAAGCCGGTCAATGACCTGTCCCGCGGGGCGCTGGTGGACGACATCGTGTACACCATTGCGCTGACGGCCATCCAGGCCGCGCAGGGGGAAGCGGCGCAGACCGAGGAAGGGTCATCTGAGCGTTCCCCTTGAAGGGGTCAGACCTGCAACTGACTCTCGTGGATTGCGCCGTGCAGCAGCGCGCGGATGCTGGGGCCGTCCTCGTGCCCGGCCGCGTCTCTCAAGCCCGTGAGCAGTCGGGCGAGCTGATCGGCGGGCACCTGTTGCAGTTGGGCCGAGAAAATCTCGCTGTGGCGGGTGGGAATGACGTCCTCGCCGCTGGTCAGCAATTCCTCGTACAGCTTCTCACCGGGGCGCATGCCGCTGTATACGATCTCGATGTCTTGCGCTCCGGACAGGCGGATCACATCTTTCGCCAGATCGGCGATTTTGACCGGCTCGCCCATGTCCAGCAGATACACGTTGCCGTTGTCGGCCAGACCGCCCGCCTGCAGAACCAGTCGGCTGGCCTCGGGGATGGTCATGAAGTAGCGCGTCATGTCCGGATGGGTGATGGTAAGCGGGCCGCCCAGGCGAATCTGTTGCAGGAAGGTGGGCACCACGCTACCCCGGCTGCCCAGAACATTGCCGAAACGTACCGAGACGAAGGCCTGGCCCGGTGCGGCCCGCAAGGCGGCGTCGGCAATCACCATCTCGGCCACGCGCTTGCTGGCCCCCATCACCGAAGTCGGATTGACGGCCTTGTCGGTGGAGACGTTGACCAGCCGCGTGACGCCGTATTGCAGGCACAACTCGGCCACGTTGCGGGTGCCCAGGATATTGTTGTGGACGGCCTCGCTGGGAGCGGCCTCCATCAATGGCACGTGCTTGTGGGCGGCGGCATGAAAGACCACGCCAGGCCGGTATGTCTCGAAAATGAACTCCAGGCGTGTGACGTGGCGCACATCAGCAATCAGGGCATGGATCTGAATGCCGGGCCACTCGCGTTTCATCTCCTGCTCGATGGCGAAGATGCTGTTCTCGCCGCGGCCAACCAGCACCAGCCGGGCGGGGGCAAAACGCGCGAGCTGCCGCACCAGCTCCGAGCCGATCGAGCCGCCCGCGCCCGTGACCAGCACGGTCTGGCCGGTCAGGTAATCGGAGATGTTGCCCTGATCCACCTCCACCGGATCCCGCCGCAACAGGTCCTCGACGCTGACCTTGCGCAGCTGCTCGGTGGTGACCTGCCCGCCCATCAACTCGTACAGTCCGGGAATGGTGCGTGCCTGCAAGCCTGCTGCCCGCGCCGCGTTGACATACTCGCGGATCACCTGTCCTCCAGCCGCGGGCATGGCGATCACCAGCAGGGTGGCCCCGGTTTCCTGCGCGGCCTGGCCCAGGTACGACAGTGGCCCCAGCACCGGCAGGCCCACCAGCACCATGCCCGCCTTGTCCGGCGAGTCGTCAATGAACCCTACCGGTTCCATGCCTTTCTCCGGGGAGCGTCGCAATTCGGCGGCCATCAGTCGGCCTGCGTCCCCGGCACCGGCGATCAGCACGCGGTTGGGCGCCTGTGCGGAGGTGGACAGGCGCCGGCGGCGGCGGCCCAGTCGCCAGCGGACCAGTAGGCGCAGCCCCGAGAGCATGGCCAGGGCCAGCACGCCTTCAATCAGGGGAATGGACCATGGGACGAAAAGCCATAGCCGCAACACCGGCGTCAGCAGCAACAGGACCAGCGTGACAACACCCGTCGTGTATGCCAGTTGAGTCAGGTCCTCGAAGGTGACGTAGCGCCAGATGTGTCGCGAAATCCTGAAGTACCGCAGCGCCAGCACCTTGATCGGCAGTCCGATCAACATGTAGAGCAGCACCGAACTGATTGGCACTGACGTCTCCACAGTCCCCAGCGGATCGGCCAGCCGCAGCACGTACGCTAGAATGGCCGCAAGCATAAAGGTGAGGAGATCGATCAGGAACTTGCCTGTAGCGACATTCATCGTTGTATTCCGTTCATTTTCTCTTCCCCAGCTCCGGGTCAAGCATCCTGCACGTGGCCCTGGCAGTTAGCCTTGCGCCAGCCCGCCGGAATCAACGGCGCGGCCTCAAGATACCCGCTCTTGCAAACCCAAGCTATCAGAAACTCCATGTTCTCCTGCACCTGCTTGCGTGCAGTTGCCCTGTTCGCCTGTGCCTCTACCTATAAAGCGCCTGAGCCAGCCCCTCATGACCCTTCGGCGTTAGTCAGCTCCCTCATAACTGAATTGGACGGAGCTGTCCAGGTCCGTTGCAACATGCTGGACCACTCGGTTGCGCCCCTGACGTTTAGCGTCATACAGGGCCTCGTCTGCCCGTGTGAGAATGTCAACACCTAGATCTTCTAGGGTCTTTGCCACCGGGTGAGGCAAGGTGGCCGCGCCGATGCTTACCGTCACACTGATCCCCTGGCCATTCCAGCGCACCTGCAACTGCTCAATCGCTCCTCTCAGCCTCTCCGCGATGATCAGGGCGCCGGCCGCTGGCGTATGGGGCAGCAGGACCACCATTTCTTCGCCTCCGTAACGTCCCGCCACATCTGAACGTCGCAACTGCTGCTGGACGCACGTCCCCAGGGCCGCCAGGACATGGTCTCCTGCCAGATGACCATAGGTGTCATTGATCGCCTTGAAGTGATCGAGATCCAGCAGCAGAACGCTGGTCGAGAACGCATGCCGGGCGGCAAGCTGCACCGTTTCCTGCAACCGGGCCAACCACGCGCGTTTGTTCATCAACCCCGTCAGATCATCCACTGTCGCCAGACTGTACAGGCGGGCGTTTTCGACGGCCACCGCTGCCTGAGCCGCGAAGAGTTCCAGCAGATGCAAGTCGCCGCTGCTCTGCGCAGGATTGTCCACCATGACCACACCCAGCGTGCGTTCTCCCGCTTTCAGGGGTAAGATGACCTCTGGACCCAGGTGTGCCTGGCCGCTCTCGACCGCACTGCGGATCTGGGCCTGCTCCTCAAGCGTCAGGAGCTCCCAAGCGGTGTGATCAAATCGTCCGGTCCCGATCCGGAGGGTAAACTCCTGCCGCTCTGCCGTGAGGACGGCTCCGCTGGGGGCAGCGGCCGCATGTTCAGGCGTAAGAACGGCCAGCATGGCGCTGGTAAACCCGAGTAAGCCCTGGATCTGCAGCAAGATGCCATGCAGCAGGTCGTCCAGGGGTTGCAAGCGGTGCAACTCCGGGGTGGCTTTCAGAATGTATTCTAGGCCGCTGCGCGAGGCGTGGAGAGCCCGGACGTGCCGGTATGTCTTTAACGCAGCATCCACCCAGACCAGCAGCTTGTCGGGACCTTCAGATTTGTCGTGATAGCCCTGAATATCCAACTCGCGCAACATCTGCCGCGGCGGCTTTTCCGAAGCGTAGCCGGTCTGTAAGACGATCTGGACCCTGGGGTCAAAGGTCCGCACAGCCTTGACGACGTCTTCTCCGGTCATGCCTGGCATGAAGTAATCAAGCAGCATGATGTGGACGTTGCGCGCACGGCAAAGCTCAATGGCCTGCTCACCGCTCGCCGCTGACAGAACCTCGTGCCCGTCGATTTCAAGCAGGCGGCAGAGGGTACTGCGCAGGTCGTCGTCGTCGTCAACCACCAGCACGGTGTGCCCGGAAGGTTGAGCTGTGGTGCGTAATCTGGCCATAGGCGTCTCCCTGGACCAGCAGGCTAGTGCGCCTCCCCTCACAAAGACCTGACTTAACTTGAGTCGATTTTGCGCATGGCTTGTTGAGCCACCCCAGCTTGTTGCTCAAGCTCGGGAGGTGTTGAGTGGGGCAGTGTGGGACGAGGGTGTGGTCGATTGTCAAAGACTGAATGGATTCACAGAGTTGTGTGGCCTCAATTTGCCGTTCAGCAGATGGAGGCCAGGGGAGGCGATTCCTCAGGTCATCCTTGGCGTGACTACGCTTAGAAATGCCTTGTTCTAGCGATTGCGGAAGCACTATTACAGACGAGATGCTGGAGACTTCCAATCCAGGTCTGCCGGTGTATGAATGCTCGCCCTTGTCTTATAGGCCTTAGCCCCAGCTGTTGCCGTTTCTGACGCCATGCTCCGTCAACGGGCTGTGTCTGGACTTACGCCTGAGATGGAAAGAGCACGGCAAAGGTGGTGCCTTTTCCCACGGAGGTGCTGACCTCGATCTCGCCCTTAAAATGGCCCGTCACAATGTCGTGGAGAATGCTCAGGCCCAGCCCGGTGCCCTTTCCTACATCTTTGGTGGTGAACATTGGATCAAAAATGCGCGGCAGGACTTCGGGCGCAATGCCTGTGCCCGTATCTTCCACCTCCAGCACCGGATCACCACCGCGTTCCACGAACCGGACGGATACCCGCCTTTCTCCAGGCAACTCACAGGCGTGAATCCCGTTCACAACCAGATTCGTCAGGATCTGCGTAAAGCGCCCCGGCTCCCCACGAAGCAGCACCTGATCTTTGGGCTGCTCGAACAGGAGGGAGACATTCGCGTTCCGGGCCTGATGCGCGATCATGGTCAGGGTATCGGTGGCCAGCTTCACTGCATTAAAAGTGGTGACGCCAGTGACCGTGTCCCGCGTGTGGCTACGGATGGTGCGAATGAACTCCCCAATGCGGCCTGCGCTGCTCACGCCCTCTGCAAGGATGGTGCGCAGTTCTGTGGCAATCTCACGGTGATCATTCTCGTTGACGCCCGGCGCGCCCACCGAGTCGTGGTATTCCTTGGCCAGCTGAGCTGCCTCGTGCAGAGAATTCATCGTTGCTGCCAGAGGAGAGTTGATCTCATGGGCCAGACCTGCGGTCAGCCGTCCCAGACTGGCCAGCTTCTCACTGGCCAACAACCGTGACTGACTGGCCTGCAACGCGTCAGTGGCTGCCTGGCGCTCGGTGATGTCCCGCTCCAGACTCATCAACATTTCCCGGCCGTGAATCCAGACGAAGGCCAGATGAATTTCCACGGGGAATTCACTGCCGTCCTTGCGGCGGTGCATGGTCTCCATGCGCACCCGCCCCTCATCACGGATCCTCTGTTTGAAAGCGTCGTTCGCTCCGGGCTGCGCGCGCAGGGCCTCGCCGCCAGACGTGATCAGGTAGGTGCTCTGTCCTGTCAGCTCCTCAACCGTATAGCCGTTCATGCTGGCCGCGACCTCGTTGCAGGCCACAATGGGCATATCCCCATCCAGATCGACCAGCATGATGCCGTCTGGGGAGTGGTCGAACAACACCTGGAACGTCCGGCGGCTTTGATCGAGTGCGAGGTCAGCTTCCCGGCGGTCGGTGACGTCCCGCGAGTTCATGACCATGCCGCGGACATGGGGATCATCCAGCCGGTTCGTGGCCACCCACTCCAGCCAGCGGTAACTGCCATCGGCGTGCCGAAAGCGGCTGGTCAGGCTGCTGGTCGCGCCGCTTCCGCCGAACACGGCGGCGGCGAACATCTGGCGAATCTCGGCGTGCTCGTCCGGATGCATGGCCTGGAGGACGTCTGTGCCTTTGATGGCTTCCGGCTCCAGGCCGAGAATGCGGTGCAGGGATGGACTGGCATATTTGATGTACCCGCCGCGGTTCACTACGGTGACAATATCGCTGCTCTGCTGAACCAACGCCCGGAACCACTCCTCATTCGCCAGGCGGGCGGCTTCCGTCTGTTTCTGTGACGTGATGTCGATCGTAAGTCCGGCCATCCGTATCACGACGCCCCCTTCAATCACTGGGGTGATGTAGTCGCGCACCCACACGACGCGGTCATCGAAAGCGCGCACCCGGTACTCAAGTTCGAAGGGCCGCCCCATCTGGACCAGGCGCTCGTAGTCGGCAAGTGTCTGCTCGCGGTCCTCTGGGTGGAGGTGGCCTTCCCAGAAGGCAGGGGTGGCGAGCCAGGTCGCTGAAGTGTACCCAAAGAGGGCTTCCACACGCTCGGAAACAAACGTGGTGTGTTCCCTCACGGGGTCCGCCTGCCACACGACACCGTTGATCGCGTTAAGCAGGCCAAGCAGGTCCGTGGCCTGCGTCATCTGAATCCCGAGGATACGCAGACGTGAGGTTCGCCGTGCCTGGTCTTGACTTGCATGTCCTGAACAGTAGGGTTCAGGGTCTTACGCAGTTCTCCCCACCTCTTGCCCCTTCGGTGGAAAGGTTGTCCTGGACGCGGGACGGCAGCACAAAACTTGCTGGGCCCTGTAGAGGTTAGTCGGACAGATCCCGTCAATGGGCCGACGCGGCTGTAGATAAAAGACTCAAGACGTTTCCTCCTGCCGAATTGCGGGAAGGGAGAAAACGCGCTGCGCCAGTAACGCTAACTGCTCAGGCCAGATGAGGCAGCGGTCGGACTGTTCGCTGGAGCTGCCGGCAAGCCTGCTCGGATTGCCGTCGAGGATTTCGCGGTCCGCTGACTGCGACAGCAGTGACGCGCCCCGACAGAAGAGGTGCAAAAAAAATCAGGACACGGCAGTCTGGCCATGACCCTCACGTTCTCTTGGTATGTCCTGGACGATGGGTTGCGCGAGACGGTGGAGGATCTTCCTCGCACCTTGCCTGCGCCTCCGCAGTACACGCATGCACTCCTCAAATAACGTCTACCACACTGGCCTCGCAAAAACCCCCTCCTAGCTGAGGGGGTTTTCTGTGTTCTGAACATGGTGCACTCGACTGGATTCGAACCAGTGGCCTGCCCCTTAGGAGGGGGCCTTCCTGACTCTGTTGCTCAGATGAATTATGGAGATGTGATAGTCTTTTTCGTCGTCCTAGAGAGGAGATTTCCATCGCCATTATGTTAGGGATCTGTGCCTTAGGTGTCCTGGAAGAATGGACGTGACAGATGAATACGGGCGGGTTCGTCACGGGGCTGTCACAGCTGCGAACCCGCCCACCGTCTTGGGGGGCGCCGAAGCGCCACCCTAGGACGATATCAAGGGACAACGCTAAAAGCGTGGCACATGGCCAGGGTGTCCTGTGCCTCCCCGCACTCTGCCCTCACGCCGACAGTAGGGAGCACATGACCGTTGGCCTCACCAGAACCGGTGAACCCCATCTGGCTCTACTGCGTGGTCACTACCATACTCGGCTCTGCCTGTCAATTTTGCGGTGCCTGACTTTGATGCAAAACCCTGCGGGAGTAGGTGGTAGACCGTCCTGTTCTCCTCTAGGCTGCGGTCACTTCGGAGCCGGTCTGCTCCTGAAGTGCCTTGAAGAGACCAGAACAATCCTCCCAGACGGAAGTTCCGTCCACAGCCCGCCACGCCCCAGGCCGTTGAGCGTGCTCACCCGCCCCCAGCACCATCGCCACTCCCACGTTGCTGCACAGCAGAACGGGCCTCAGCCTGTCCTGGCAGCACGACGGGTCCTCATGGCCTATTCCCGGCCCACAGGAGAACTGCATGTTGAACCTCCCTACCCCCAGTACCACCCCCGCGCTGCCGACCTACTACACGGTCGAAGAGGCCGCAGAACATCTCAAGGTCCACAAGACGATGCTGTACCGCGAGATCCGCGCCGGCCGCCTGATCGCCCTGCAGATCGGCACCAAAATCCTGCGCATCGCGCACCAGGACCTGATCGCCTATATCGGGGACCAGACGTTCAAGGGGGGGCCGGAAGAACGCTGACCTGCGACCCGCTGAGCGATGGCCGGCCCCACAGCGCCCTCGATGTGTTCGCGGCCCAACAACACGGCGGGGACGTGAAGGCGGATCGCCCTCGCCGGCCCCCTTCCCCCCGCGGAGGTCTCCGCGCGCGACGACGGGCATTCCATCGACCGGGCGCGCGGTCAGGCCCAGGGGCCCAAGCGACTCCTCAACTGGGTCGATAGGCTGAACTTAACCAATTGATACGCCCGCCCCAGGCAAAAAGGGAAGGCCGGAGCGCCACACTCCGACCCCCGATTGGGAACCCCCTCTCACAGGAGTTCAACCATGCGCGAACCACCGCGCGGCCCCGCACGGGCCGACGCCATCATACCCGTTGAGGGCTCCCTCCCCGCAACGGCGAACACACCCGCCAGTCAAATGGATCCCATTCAGGACGGGATCGATTGCTCCCCGGAACCGGGTCAGTTCACCTTTGACCAAACCCGTGCCGATCAGATCAACCCCACCGATGCCCTGCGCCTGCTGGAGGCCCTGCGGCACCCTGGTGAGCGCATGTGGCTCCAGATCTTCGCAGATGGGCCAGACAGCGCCTATGCCTACGAGGAGGCAGCCGTGAAGGGCCGCAAGCCTCGCAAGATCTGGCGTCTCACTGGCGTTCCAAAGCCCCTTGGCACAGGAATACACGGTTATGCCACGGGCGGAACTGAGCGCACCGGCTGGGTGACCCCCGATGAGCTGCGTCAGCGACCCTACCTGCTGGAGAATATGGCCCGCTGTGGCGTGTTTTTCTGTGTCAATGCCTTGCCGGCCGACGCCAAAAGACGCAATGCCCCTGACATCAGCCGCGTCGCGGCACTGCTGCTGGACCTGGACGGCGCACCCCTGCCAGCAACGTTCCCAGTGCCGCCCACAGCCATCGTCGAGTCCAGTCCCGGAAGATTCCACGTGTACTGGGCTGTGGATGGCATCCCGCTCAACGAGTTCACGACCCTTCAGAAAGCCCTCGCCGCCATTTATGGGGGCGACCCATCGATCAGCGACCTGCCCCGCGTCATGCGGCTCCCTGGCTACTGGCATAGCAAAGGGAAGCCGCACCTGGTCACGCTGCGCGAACTGAACCCGAATGCCCATTACACGCGCGATGATGTCGTCCGAGTGTGGCCCCAACTTGCAGACGCCGTATTGGCGGCAGAACAGACGCAAGAACAAGAGAAGCGTGCCACAGAGGCCCGCCAGAAGCGGGCCAAGGCACTGCGTGATCAGCCGGCTCAGGGGGGAAATTACGGCTTGGCGACCCTGCAACGTCTGGAAGCCGACATGCTGTCTGCCCAACCCGGAAAGAGGAACGTCACCCTGAACTGGGTGGCCTACCGTGCTGGGCAGATGGTTGGGGCAGGACTGCTCGACGAAGACGAGGCACGGACCCGGCTGACTCAGGCTGCTGAGCAGACTGGCCTTGCGAGCCGTGAGATAGACACCACTTTCAACAACGGCATTGTTGCTGGGAAGGCGAAGCCGGCCGACACGAGGGAGATTGGCACCAGAGCCAAAGCAGGTCGTGAGATAGACACCACACTCAACAAGGCCATTGTCGATGGCAAGGCGAAGCCGGCCGACGCGACGGAGATTGGCACCAGAGCCAAAGCAGGAGGGGAGGACACACCACCTCCAGTTGCCACTGGACAGCCCGGGAATGCTCCGAAAGCAGCCGAACAGGCCTACATCATGCCCCGGTTATCGAAAGGGACCCACCAGGCGACCGACGAGGCGAATGCGCTGATTCTGGCTGCCAACCTGGGGGGGCGCCTGCGCTACACCATCGGCCTGGGCTGGTTGGTCTATCAGCAGCACAGAGGTGTTTGGGTCATTGACGCCGAGCGCGTCCATGCCGCAGAGGAGGCAGGAAAGGTTCTGAGGCGTGTGGTCTCGCAAGTGTACGACCAAGCTGTTGAGAAGCGTGCCGACGAGGTCGAGTTGCGCCGCATCACCCGCTGGGCCGCCTCCGTCGGGAGCAACAGAACTGTTCAATCTGCTCTTCAGGGTGCCACAGGCAAAGAGGCCTTCTTGACCCCTTTTAAGGACTGGGACGCACAGCCACACCTGCTCAACTGTCGCAACGGGACGCTTGACTTGATCACCGGCGCGCTGCGCCCCCATGACCCCAACACCCTGCTGACCTGGCGGGCCGGGGCTCACTACGACCCCGAGGCCCGGCATCCCCACGTCGACCAGTTGCTGGCGCTGCTCCGGGCGGACGGGCGCGAAGGGTTCTTGCAGCGCAGCGTAGGGAGCGCCCTTTACGGGGAGGCCCCAAACGAAGTGTTGACCGTGCTTGATGGCAAAGGCGGCACGGGGAAGGGCACGCTGGTGGCGGGCGTGACCGCAATGCTGGGTGACTACGCCACCACCATAGAAGTGCAGTTGCTCCTCAGCAACCCACGCGGCGAGTCGGCAGCAGGACCCAGACCCGAACTGCTGGCCTTGCGGGGACGGCGACTGGTGATCGCCGGCGAACCCCCGAAGGGGGCAAGCTTCAACGCGGGCCGTGTGAAGGGCATGACTGGCAATGACCCTATTACGGCGCGTAACATGCACAGTCCAACCATGGTGACCTTCAAGCCGGTCTTCAAGCTCTGGATCCACACGAACTACCCCATTGGGGCCAGCCACGATGACAGCGGCCTTCAACGGCGTCTGCGTGTGGTGCCTTTTAAGGCGAGACCTCAGCGCGCTGACCCAACGGTCAAAAAGACACTGGAATCCGATCCGGTAGCCCGTTCGGCCCTCCTCAACTGGGCGCTGGAAGGGTGCCGCGCCTGGCTGACCAGCGGGTACGACCTGGGGGAGTCCGAGGTCATCACCCAGGCCACAGGCGCCTATTGGCACGGCCAGAACCCGTATGAGCAGTTCGTGGCCACACAGCTGGACCTTGACCCACGCAGCGAACTTCCTTCCGGTCGGTTGAAGGCGCTGTTCGAGGACTGGGCGGCCGAAAAGGGAGACGAGGTGAAGCGCAACGTTAAGCTGGCCGACCTGCACGGGTACTTGCGGCAGCAGGGCTGCACGGCCGTGAAGGGCGCAAAAGGTGCCCGAAAGTGGGTTGGCGTACGAGAACGAGCCTGACCCTTTGGCAGACCAGGGGGCCTATGGCCCCCCCTTTTGGGTGGCGCAGGTGGCGGTGGTGGCATTCCTTCCCAAGGTCCTTTCGCGTAATACTCTAGAAAAAAAAATATATAGGGGAGAACCGCCACCTGCGCCACCCGCGCCACCCGCCCGCCTGGGTAAGCCGCACGAGAACCACATGGCCATCCATGGGCGCGCAGTCAGGTTCTGTCCAGCACTTCCTGGCGCCACCGCCGATTGAGGGTCTTTTCCTGCCTGTTCCACCACCATTGAGGGATCAATGGCATGCTGCCTCGGGCTGTGTGGTAAGAGGCCAGCAGAAAGACGGCATCCTTCTCCAACAGTGCGGAGCCGCGCTTGGCATATTCCTCGGCCAGATCGTAATGCCGTTGGGCCGCCTGCGCGGCCTTGCCGTACCCCATGGCCAGCTTGACCAGACCCAGGGAGTTGGCGGCCGTGATCAGGGCAATGGTCGTCTTAAGCGCGCCAGCGTAGTTCTGTAGTCCCTCGTTCCCTCCCACACTGACGCTTTGAGCCGTCGTGTACACGAAGTATCCGGCCGCCGCAAGCAGGGTTAGCAGCACCATCCACCACATCAGTGCCTGCATTCCCCTCGCCTGCTCTCCGGTGTACCAGGCCGATTGCTTGACGTTCTCTGCAGCCCGGTTAGGCCCCACCTCCACGGGAGTGTCGAAGTACCTCCGGTTCTTGGCCCGATGCTCCGAGACGACTTTGTTCAGCAGCCTTTCAGACACCCCGCTCGCCGCGTTCAACCGCTGCTTTTCTTTCAGAGGCCATCCCAGGCTGTCGTGGTAATCGATTGCCCGTGCCACCTGCTCCGCCAGCCCTTTGGTGCTGTCCGAGCGGTAGCTGAAGAACTCTGCCACCAGCAGACCCGCGAGCAGGGCCACAGGTGTGTAGGTGGTGTTCTGGAGCAGAAATGGAATCAACAGGACGATCGCGGCTCTGGCGATCAGGGACACGCCGAACTCGAACTTCGCCTGGCGATACAACGCCTCGCGCCTGGCGTGCTCCCGCTCCTCGCGGGTCACAGGAAGGGAATCATGATTCATTAGCACCACGCTCAGTCGCACACGGGAAAGAAAGGGCCAAAGACCTGCTGAAGGTGTCGGCTGGCCGTCTGGTGACTCTTCCAGGCTGCAACCCCCACTGCCTGCTGCAGTGTCTGTGCGGCGCTGTGCGCCAGCGACGAGATTCGTTGTCGTTGCGCATAGGACAGGTGACTGTCCAGATCAGGACCCAATCCCTTCGGGTCTGGGCAGGTGTGGTACACCGCGCTGGCAATGTGCGTGAAGCACGACTGCAGCGCTGCAAGCGGGTCACTTGGCATCATCCAGGGAAAGGCGCTCAGGCAGAGGGTCTCCAGATGGTACGACCCCAGGGGCAGCCCGTGCTGGACATTCCAGTACTTCACCAGCCGCACCAGGCGCAGGAGCCGGCCGCCCCCCCGCTGGTTCGCTTCGGTCATGCGCTTGGCGTCCCGTCGGGGGTCAGTCTTCTGCCAGCCGCCCCGACCGTTTGGGATCAGGTAGTAGAGGGTGGTTCCGAAGAGATCGACGATCGGCAACGCTGGCACCACATCGAACTTCCAGGGCCTGGAAGCCAGGTCAAGCATGATTGCGGCGCCGTCAGGCTTGATCTCAGTCCGGCCGTACTGCGGCACGCTGCCCAGGCGTGCACGCACCTCGTTCACCACGGCCCGCGAACTGACGCGGCCGGCATCATTCAGAAAGCGCCGTTCAACTGGTACTCGCCCCGTGCTCAGGGAATACAGGCCCATTGGAGTGGGTTCTACCGTCATTTCCCCAGTCTTCCCAGTCCTGAACCAGGTCTCTTGGGCCGTGATGCTGCCAATCTCGACGACGAACATCAGGTCCACGTCGTCGAGCGGGCGAATCTTTGTGCGGCGCGCGAAGGATCCGAACTGCACGACCTCGCCCGTCATGCGTGGCAGGCCTGGACTGGCGTTCATGGCAGCCACCAGGCTGGTCTTCAGGAAGTCACGGCTCCTGCGGGCCTCGGCAACCTGGGTGGGGTCAAGGTCAACGCGGGTCACGGCGAACTGGTCCAAAGCAGCTTGAATCGTTCTGGGCATCATTCACTCCCGTAGCTGGGAAAGGCTTTTCCGAAGACATCGCGCCAGGCGCCAAAGGCGTCCTCGGTCTCCCCATCTTTGTCGTATTCGAGGGCGATTTCGGTGAAGTACGCCGCCCAGCTGGCGTTCTCCGAGATCTGCGTGCGGCGCAACCAGTCCACGCCGAGGTCCAGGTCAGGACCCAGACCTTTTGGGTCTGGGCAGGGCTGAAAGACGGCATCGGTGAGCCGCCCGAAGCAGCGCGCCAGCAGCTCTGGCAGGTCAAGGGTGTACATTTTGCCCTTGTCCTGCATCACGTTCGCGACCAGCGTCTCGAGGTGGTAGGACCCCAGCCGCGGCTTTTGCGTGGCGTTCCAGTACTTGACCAGCCGAACAAGCGACAGGAAGGCTTTCCCGTGCCGGTTCAGCGCAGCGGTGAGGCGGTCGGCGTCTGCCCGCGGATCGGTGCGCCACCAGTCCCCATTGCCGTTCGGGATCAGGTAGTGCTGCGTCATGCCGTCTTTCACCACGGGCACGGCGGGCACGAGGTCGAAATTCCAATCGTAAAAGTCCAGCTTCAGGCGCACCGCCTGCAGTCGACGGTCGACGCTTTCCACCTCCAGGTCTCGCAGACCCTTGATCTCGTTGCGAATGGCATCGAGCACGGACCTGGAATTCACATCGTCCAGAAAGGCCCCGGTGAAGCGGGCCAGCGGACCCCTGGAAGCTTCAAGATCGAAGCCGAACCTATCGCGACGGATGCTGGTGGGCCGGGCGGAACCAGGTTCGAGCACCACCAGCAAGTCCAGGTCATCGAGTGGCTGGCACTGGGTCTTGCGGGCAAAGGAGCCGTAAACCAGGGGCTCTGCGCCCAGGCGCGGAAAATCGGACTTCTGTTCTGCCAGCTCTGCCACGCGCGTGGTGATGCTGTAGAGACTCAGCCGCGCCTTCTCGGTGAGCTCCGGAGGCAGGTCGACCACTTCATCGCGGAACTGGCAGAATGCGCCGTAGACCGTCCAGGCCAAGCTAAGCCTCCTCGTCGCGCTGCTTCCTGAACCCCTCGTAGACCAGGTCCAGCAGAATGGTGGCCAGGCCTTCCCGCACGTCTTTGCGGCCCAGCACCTGCTCGGCCATCGCCGTGTGGTTCTGCAGCGACTCGATCACTGTGCGCATCATCTCCGGACGGAAATCGCCGTGCAGGAAGCGTTCCTTGGTGTTCGCCGCCGCCTGCTGGGCGAGGACCGGGTTCTCCAGCAGCTTCCCACTGATGGTCTTCGCGTACCCGATTAGGTCCGCGTCGGTCAGTTCACCCTCGAACAGCCCGTTCATCTGCTCGACGAGCTGCTGCAGCGTGGTCTTCACCGGCGCGGCGCTCCCACTGCCCGCCGTCTGGGTGGGGCTCAGCTCCCCATCCGGGGCACCCTCGGGCACACCGTCCATCCCTGCGCCCCTGCGAATCCGGTGGTGGGTCATCACCAGTCCGCTGAGGTCAACTTCGTCGTGCAGTCGCTCGGGGGCCAGCAGGGGCAGCAGCAGCCGGAAGACGGTGGCGCGCCGCGCCAGGTCCGGGTCGTCGTAGCTGATGATCTGCGACAGGAACTCGTACTGGCGCACGAACGTGCCCAGGTCATGGCGGAAGATTTCCAGCTCGCCACGTGCCTCGCTGCCCGCTGCAGCCGCCGTCCAGCGGTCCCGGAAGCGGTCCACCAGCGGCGCCAGCAGGCCCTGGAGCCTGGCCTGGGTGACGCCGACGGTGGCGTAGGCGTCCGAGATCGCGACGATCTCGGCGTCGATGTAGACGCCCACCCCGTCGAGCTTCGCCTGCAGCGCGTGCAGCAGGTTCGGGTCGGTCACGTCGGTCAGCGTCGCGGTGCGGTAGTACGGCAGGAAGGCTTCGAGCACCGCCTGCGGGTCATTGACGAAGTCCAGCACGAAGGTCTGGGTCTTGCCCGGATACACCCGGTTCAGGCGCGACAGGGTCTGAACTGCCTGCACACCGTCCAGGCGCTTGTCCACGTACATCGCCACCAGCTTGGGCTGGTCGAAGCCGGTCTGGTACTTGTTGGCCACGATCAGCACCTGGTGGTGCTCAGAATCCAGCGCCTCGGGGATGCTCAGGCCCTCGAGCCGGTTCATGTTCGCCTCGGTGTAGGGGCCGATCTCCTTTCCCTGTTCGTCGCGGGTGACCTCGCCACTGAAGGCGACCAGCGTGCCCAGGGCGTAGCCGTGCTCCGAGATGTAGGCGTCAATTTTCTGCTTGTACTTCACCGCCGCCAGGCGCGACTCGGTTACGATCATCGCCTTGGCTTCGCCGCCGAGCAGCTGCGCCACGTTCTCGCGGAAGTGCTCCACGATGATGGCCACGCGCTGCGCGATGTTGTGGTCATGTAGCTTGACCCAGCGGATCACGCTGGCGTGTGCGCGGCGCTGATCGACCTCGGCCCCATTCGGATCCTGCCCTTTGTAGGCGAGCTGCCAGGCGGTCTTGTACGCGGTGTAGTTGCGCAGCACGTCGAGAATGAAGCCTTCCTCGATCGCCTGCTGCATAGTGTACACGTGCAGCGCCTGGGGCAGGTTCCCCGGGCCGCGGGGCTGGCCCGGGTCCGGCAGGCGCCCGAAGCGCTGCAGGGTCTTGGCCTTGGGTGTGGCGGTAAAGGCGAAATAGCTGAGGTTGGCGCGGCCCACCTGATGCTCGAACGCCGAGGCCTCGCCGGCCAGCACGTCCTGGGCGTCCTCGTCGTCGCCCCCCAGCGCCTCGCGCAGGCGCACAGCGCTTTGCCCCGTCTGCGAGGAATGTGCCTCGTCCGCCACGATGGCGTAGCGCCCGGCGCGAATCCGCTCCAGCCTGGCCACCGCAGTCACGTCCAGCTTGCCCTTCTCGGTCAGGTGGCTTTGAAGCTGCTCGCCGGTCATGCCCCGCAGCCGGGTCAGGTAGGCCATGAACGCCGGGAACGTCTGGATGGTCAGGATGATGATCGCTGCGCCGCTCGACAGGGCTTTGGCCAGCTGGTCGGTCTTGACGTCCTTGTCGGTGATGCGCACCACCTGGCCGCTCTGCTGCTCGAATTGCGCCACCGTCTCCTGCAGCTGGTCATCCAGCACCGTGCGGTCGGTCAGCACGATCACGCTGTCGAAGACCTTCTTGTCGTCGACGTGCAGCGAGGCGAGCTGGTGGGTCAGCCAGGCGATGGTGTTCGACTTGCCCGAGCCGGCCGAGTGCTGGACCAGGTAGTCGTGACCGGCGCCTTCGGCGGCGACCATCCAGCGCAGCAGCCGCACCGCCTGCAACTGGTGGTAGCGCGGAAAGATGATGCGCTCCTTGATCTCCTTCTGGCCACTCGTCAGGAAGCGCTCGGTGCGGGCCCAGTGCAGGTAGTGCTGCAGCAGTTCGAGCAGCGAATCTCGGGCCAGCACTTCCTTCCATAGGTATTCGCTGCGGTAGCCGCCGGTCACCGGCGGATTGCCCTTGCCCCCGTGGTGGCCGCGGTTGAACGGCAGGAACTGGGTGGTCTTGCCCTCCAGTCGCGTGGTCATGCGCACCTCGTCGGTGCTGACGGCGAAGTGGACCAGCGCACGGTGGCCGGCCAGCAGCGGCTCGGTCTTGTTGGTCTTGAGATCGCGTGGGGGGCGGTCTTCGCGGTACTGGCGCATGGCGTCGCCGATGCTCTGGGTCAGGTCGGTCTTGAGCTCTTCGGTGACGACCGGAATGCCGTTGACGAACAGCACCACGTCGATGGAGTCTTCCTTCTCGGTGCTGTAGCGCAGCTGGTTGATCGCGCGGCAGATCACCTGGTCATAGCGCGCTGCGAGGTCCGGGTTCATGCCGCTGGCCGGGCGGAACTGCACCAGCTGGAAGCGCGCGTTGACTTCCTTGAAGCCCTTGCGCAGCACGTGCAACGGGCCGTGTGTGTCCAGCTCCTCCGCCAGGCGGTCGAGGATGCGGCGGTCGGTGTCGCCCCCCTGGAGCTTCTGGACCTTGGCGTACTCGCCCGGCTGGGTTTCGCGCAGCCAGCTGATCACGTCGATCGGGTACAGGGCGCGCGCCTTGTCGTACGCGTACAGCCACTGGTCGCCGGCGGGCGTGCCGGGCGGGGGCGTGCGCAGGCCAACCTGCCAGCCAGTGGTTGTCATGTCGTCGAGCAGCTCGTGCTCGAAGTGCTTTTCCAGGTGAATTCCAGTCATCGGGCCTCCAGGGCGTTCAAGGGCGTCAGCTCTGCTCGTAAGCGCGCTGGATCAGCTCTTTGGCCTTCTCCACGTCCGCGTCGTTCCTGATCGTCACTTCCAGGTCCCCGGTCGCCCAGTGGCCGATATTGCGCACATCGCGGGTGAAGCCGTCACCCAGAGGTACCGTGGTCGGGTCCAGCCGCAGGTAAAGCCACAGCTCTCCTCTGGCCGGGCCGGGAACGACGCAGACGAAGTTCTTCAGGCGGCGGTAGGCGAAGTACTGCTTCAGCGTCTTGAGCTGGATGTCGTCACCCAGGCTGAGCACGAACTCGTGCAATTGCTGGTGGCGGGCCTGCACCCCGGGCGTGCACTTCTGCAGAGCGACTTCCACGGGGGCCAGTCCAGCCGGAGGATCCACAGGGTCTGGGTCCGGCAGTCCAGGCACCGTCAGCGGAACCACAGGAACCCGAATCACCTCAGGCGCCCGGCGCGCAGCAGGTAGGGTCAGGGGCGTGTTGACCTGCTCGAGCATCAGGTGCTCCTCGCCGTACCGCCGGTAGCGGATCAGCTCGATGTTGCGTGGAATCTGCTGGACGGCGTAGCTGTCGTACTTGGTGAATTCCCCGGCGATGCAGATCAGGCGTGGGCTGGTCCAATCGATGGCCCTAGCGGTCTCGATGCCCAGCCGATCTTGTACCAGCAGCTGAAACTCGGCGCGGTTGTTCACGAGCCAGTCCAGGTAGAACAGCCCCTGGTTGATGACGCTCTCGTGCATCTCGCGCTTGTATTCGATGATCACGGGGAAGTTGTTCTCGTCAAGGCCAAGGGTGTCGATGCGGCCCCCGTACTTGGCGCCGGTGCTGTATTCGCTGGCGAGAAAGCGTACCCCCAGGAATGTCTCCAGGTGGCATTCCAGCAGGGTCTGCAGGTGCTTTTCGATGGTGAAGCGGCTGGCGGGGAGTTCGGCGACGTCGCTGCCCCGCAGGTGAAAGAGCTTGCTGCTCACGGGGCCACCTGGTTGCGGACGTCAATCTTGCCGGTGACGGCGGCGGTGATCAGGGCAGCACGGTGTTGGCGCATCAGGGCCATGCTGGCACGGACTTCCCCGGTCAGGGCGTCGATTTGCGCGAGCTGGGTGTCGAGGTGGTCGATGATGACGCGCTGTTCGTCCAACGGGGGCAGCGGCACCTGCAACTCACGTATATCCGGCATGTAGATGGTCTGGTGGGTCGAGCCCATCATGAGCCGGGCGAACTCGTGCTTCATGCTTCGCAGCAAGTACAGCAGGTACTCCGGCAGTAGCCGTGGCCCGCACACCCAGTTGGCGAAGTCCTGGGTGGTGGCCATATCAGTTCCCAGGATCGCGCTGAAGCCGACCGAGGCGGTGCGGGAGAGAATGACGGTCCCGCTGGGCAGTAGGCGGGCTGCGGAATTCGCCATGCCGAGCTCGCTGATCTTTTCCTCGGTGTCCTCGATGTACTTCAGACGTCCATCCCGGAAGCGGCGCACATCGCTGAGCGACACCCAGGGGACGGTGCAGTCCACCCAGTACTCGAGCTTCGATCGACTGGGAGTGTGCCCACTCTCGAGACGGGCGACAGAGCGCAGCGTGATGAACTCCCAGTGTTCGGGCACTTGCCCGGCCCACAGTGCGCCAGAGTCGGTGAGTCGAGGTGCGCCCAGCCCCTTCGTGGCGACTTGGAAGACCAGGACGGTGCGCCGCAGGGCCAGATCCTCCAGCAGCCCCGCCTGCTCGCGCAACAGATCGTCGATGCGCGAGGTCTCGTGGTCGAGGAAGGCGGCGATTGCGTGCTGCTCGGCGAGCGGCGGGTAAGCCAGGGGCAGGTTCCCGAGTTGTTCGGGCGAGACGCGGGGCATCTTGCTGCCGAAGGTCAACATGTTGGCAGCGTCGATGTGCCCAGGGCTCAAGAGCCAGAACTTCAAGAAGCGCGCGTCGAGACCAGGATCGGGGCGGAAGGCGATGAGCTCCGTTGAACTGCATCCTGCCCCCTCTGCTAGATGCACCTTTGCCAGGTAGGGGCGGAGCTTTCCGAACAGGACATCACCGGTCTCGAAGAGTGCGACCATGCTCTCCACCTGCGCGGGTTCCGGCAGATCGTTCAGCTTCCCAGTACCGGACTCCAAGTGTTCAAGGCCCAGATAGCGAAGTTCGGGGGGGCGGGTTTCGGTTCTCGCGGTCACCGCCCTAGCGACGTGCTTGAGTCTTTTCGCCTCCCACCCAACCGGGATCTCACCGATCCACGGCACACTGCTGTCCTGATAAGCCGGGTAGGGCCGGAGCCGCGCCCTAGCCGCCTCGGTTGCCGTCACCCCACCACCGCCTGCAGCAGCGTCATGATCCGCGCCGCGCGCACCTTGAGCTGCGCGTCAATCTCGTCCAGCGAGGGTGGCGCCTCGTAAGTGTAAAAGTGCCGATTGAAGGGGATTTCATACCCCACCTTGCCCACTTGGTCATCCGTGGCGTCCCGCACGTCATCGCTGATCCAGGCATCGGCGGCGTAGGGCTTGACCTCGCGCTCGAAATAGGCTTGAACGTCCTCGGTCAGCGGCACGTCCTCGGTGTCGCGCAGATCGGTGTCCGGAATCAGCCGCTTCTTGCCGTCGCGCGCGGGCTCGGCCGTCTCGTCGCGTTCAGCCAGCAGGTCGGCAATGTTCTTGACCTCGGTGACCTTCAGGCCCAGCGGCTTCACAGCGAGTTCCACGTAGCCGAGGAAGGCGGCGCGGTCTTTGAAGATCTGATCGCCCACCTTGGCGCGCAGCGCGCCGATGATGTCTTCCAGGTCCTCGCGCTTGCGCAGCTTTTTATCCTCGCGCAGCCGCGTCAGGCGCTCTTCGCTGGCCTGGTAGTTGTGGCGCATGGGCCGGTCAATGGTCACCGTGCGGTAGCCAAAGTCCTCGTTGCGAAAGATCTTGCTGATGTCGCTCTGCTCCAGGTCGCCGTGGGCCTTCACCACCTGGGCGATGTGTGCGGCGCTCATGCGGCTGCGCTTGCTGCCCAGGCTCTTGGGCATCTTCTCAAACAGCTTGCCCGCGTCGATCAATTGCACCTTGCCCACGCGCTCCGGCGCCTTCTCGCGCGCCAGCACCCAGATGTAGGTCTGGATGCCGGTGTTGAAGAACATGTCGGTGGGCAGCGCGACGATGGCCTCGATCAGGTCGTGCTCGAACAGGTGGCGGCGGATCTCGCTCTCGCCACTGCCGGCATTGCCCGTGAACAGCGGCGAGCCGTTGGTGACGATGGCCATGCGGCCGCCCGGGGCCAGCTTGTGCAGGCCGTGCAACAGGAACAGCAGGGTGCCGTCGCTGCGACGGGGCAGGCCCGGCCCGAAGCGGCCCTCCTTGCCCCTGGCCACGTGCTCCTTGCGCACGATGACCTCGGCCTTGCTCCAGTCCACGCCGAACGGCGGGTTGGAGATGACGTAGTCGAAGGTACGCCCGGCGTGCTTGTCGTCGGTCAGGGTGTTGCCCTGCTGGATGTTCTTCGGATCGTAGCCCTTGATGACCATGTCGGCCTTGCAGATGGCGTAGGACTCGTCGTTCAGTTCCTGTCCGAAGACCGCGAGCTTGGCGTCCGGGTTGGCCGCGCGCACGTACTCGTCGCCGCCCGACATCATGCCGCCGGTGCCGCCGGTGGGATCGTAGAGGGTGCGCACCACGCCGGCCTTGGAGAGAATCTCGTCGTCGTGGGTGAACAGCAGCTGCACCATCAGCGAGATCACTTCGCGCGGCGTGTAGTGTTCGCCGGCGGTCTCGTTGGACAGTTCGGCAAAGCGCCGGATCAGTTCCTCGAAGACGTTGCCCATGTCATGGGTGCCGATGGCACCCGTGCTCAGGTCCACGGCGGCGAAGCGCTTGAAGACCTCGAGTAGCAGGTCCTTTTCCTCGAGCTCGCGCACGATCTCGTCGAATCGGTAGCGCGCGAAGATGTCGCGGATGTGCTCGGGGAAGCCGCCCGTGAAGCGGATCAGGTTGGGGGCGAGATTGGCGGTGTCACCCAGCATGGCTTCGAAGGTCAGGCCGGTGACGTTGTAGACCGGGCCGCCGGCAGCGTGCTCCAGCAGCGCGGTGGGGGCCGCCTCGCCGTACTTCGCGATCACGGCCTCGACGGCCTCGCGCTTGGCCTGGGCGACGCCGTCCAGGCGGCGCGCCACTGTCATTGGCAGAATGACCTTGCCGTAATCCGCCTGCTTGAAATCGCCACGCAGGATCTCCGCGGTACCCCACAGGAGCCCGCTCAAATTCAATTGTGTCATGGTGCCTCCGAGAAAGAGATTAGCACTAAAATTGCAATTTTCTCCGTTATGTTTTAAGCTAAAAATCAGAAGTATGAACAGCGTTGCTTCCACCGCATTTACCTATTTGGAGGACCATGATGGATCAAGGCGCTGAGACGGTCTCGAAAGAAAAGGATCCTGCTGTGGTGCTGACCCAGCTGGCAGTGGGGGTACTCGCCACCGATGACGGCTTCATTGCACTGAAAAAGATTTTTGATGGAGTGGTAATCCGGCCTGCCCAGCAGTATCGCGCGTTCCTAGCTCTACGCCAGTTGCTGCCACACACGATCCAGACCGCGCTCACCTATGGAGTGGTGCGCGATCCACAGGACAACAGTGTCATGTTGTTCTCTGGCGCGACTCCTCACATTCTGGCCTCGGCCCTGCGCCCCCTGATCCCTGATCCGGACCGGACCGCGCAGGCGGTGCGCACGATGGCGCCCTGGATCCGGGCAGAGACTAAGGGCCCAAAGTACGTGGGCTTTACCCTGACCTCTCTTGAGAACGACTGGAATCAGATGTACTTGCTGTACGGTGCTATCAAAAGTCGCTGCCGCAAAATGAACTTCAACATTCCTTGGGCTGACGCTGATCATGCCGACTGCGAGCGAGTGGCCAGAAATCTCTGCAGAAGGCCGGCGATCCGATCTTGGTTGATCACTTCTCTCGCTCAGGAATATGGCGTGGAGTCGGCGGGCCACGCCATGTATCTCCTTGCCCAAGAGTACCTGCGCCGCGAGAAATTGTGAGCTCCATGTGTCAAATCTGCTTCCCAAGAGCAGTTGAATGCCCTCAGATTGGTGGGCCTTCGACGCTTTTCTCTTCCATTTCGGCCATCAACGCGGTCACGATAATGGCCGTCGAAACGGCATTCAGATCGAAATACAGCCCCTCAGAAGCGCCATCTCGTCCAGTCGCCTCATGGCTCGCATGACGCTGCGTCTTGGAGGTGTTCTGTCGTATGGAAAAGCGCTCGCCCGCACCGTGCAGTTCAAGCTCAGCCGAAAGCGCGAGCGCGTCGGACAGCTGCCCGTCCGTCAGCCGCAGGCCCATGGTCACCGCATCCGGGTGCAGCGGGGCTCCAGCGATCACCATGCCCAGAAAAGCGCCTCGGGCCCCCTCAGGCGTGACGGTCATTCCACCTCCAGAAATTTCGTTCATCGCTGCGAACCCTCCGGCCTCTTTCAGATCGTCTGACGACACGAGTCCGAAAGGAGACAAATGGCGAATCCAGATCCGATTCTGACCCAGCTGGCGACGGCACGGCGCTTGTCGAGCGGTTTGCCAGCGGGCGTCCGGATGCTGCAGGCGCTGGGCCTGAACCGCCACGAGCAGGCAGGTCTGCTGGGGCTGAACCCGCGCAGTCTGGAGCGGGCCGCCCACCCGTCCGCCCCCGTGCTGGTCCTGGCTCAGCTGGCCCGGCTGAGCATCACCATCGGCATCTACAACGCGCTGCACCTCCTCTACGACGCCAATACCGCGGCGGGCTGGCTCCAGCGCGCCAACCAGCGCCCCCCTTTTGGCGGTCAGACGCCGCTGGACTACATGCGCCGCGGCGGCGTTCCAGCGATGGACGAGACGCGCCGGCTGCTCGCCGGCGACCAGGGCGGGCTGTTCTCGGTGACCCCGAAGGCCCACAGGGCGGCGGCGGACTTTAGAACGGTGATCGAGCTCTAAACCCCCACCCAGGGCTCACGTGTGGTGGCCCGTCCATTCCCCCCCCCTGTGCCCAAAATCGGCTGCCTGGCAGACACGGTCAGCCTGCCTGACCCTGCCAGACAGGCCCGCCCAGTTCGAGGGCGCACCGAATGGTGCGCTCCAGGTAATCGCCCTGGTCCCATTTCCCCCGGCGCAGCGCCGTTGCCTCCATCAGTCGGCGCAACTGCTCGGGATCGGTGCAGTAGAACCGCAGCAGGCGCACTGCGGCCAGATCGGCCTCGCTGGGGGAGATATAGCCCGCCCCGGCCCAGTCGCCGTTCTCGAGCAGCGCCCGCGCGCGGGCGCCGTTGGCGGCCGTGTACAGCCGCAGCAGCACTTCGCGGTCCGCCAGGGTGGGGGCCGCCGCCCTGGGCGAGGCCGGGGGCGCACCGCCCAGCTGTTCCAGCACGGGTCCCAGTGTGCCCAGCGCACGGCCCCGCCCACCCAACGCCGCGCCGGTCACGGTCACGAACCCGCTCCCCAGCACCTCGATGCCCGACTGCCGACGAGTGCGCGCCAGGCTGCCGCCCAGCCACACATGGACGCCACCGCCCGGCGAGCGCTCCGCATAGCCGGCAACGTCCCGCAGCAGCACCTGAGCTGGACGGGTCAGCGGCGTGTCCAGGTCCAGCACAGTCAGCCCCGTATCGGCCGCCAGGACGATGCCAATTCCAGCGCCCCCGAGCTGGCGGGTCAGGTTATGGGCCTCCGCCATCGGCAGCCCCGCCCCCCGGCAATCGATGGGGCGCAGGACGCTGGCACGGGGCAGCGCCGGCACCTTCCCGACTTTGCCGTTCCCACGCGGCAGGGCCAGCCAGGGCAGCCACGTTTCCAGATCCAGCAGTTCAGTCGGCAGTGTGGCCTGCAGGTGATCGAGCCGGCGAAGGGGAGGAGGGCAAAGTGCTTTGCCCTCCTGGTTCGTGACGGTCACGCCACGCGCCGGCGCCGGGCGCGTGCCTGCAGTCCCCAGTACCGGCGCACCAGGTTGAGCGCCGCGTTGACGTGGGCATCCAGGCGGTGACCGTTGGGACACGTGAACGTCGCCCCCTGCCGGATACCCAGGGTATGCGTCTGACACGCACTGCAGATCTGGCTGGTGAACGCCGCGGGAACCCGCACCACCCGGATGCCCCGGGCGTATGCCCGCTGCGGTCCCCACGACTGGTGCCAGTCCGCGACCGCGCGCCGGCGGGCGTTAGCCGTGAAATTCCCGCGGAACCGCGCGTAGCCAATGGTCTCCAGCACCAGCGTGTTCGCCTGACGCAGCACCTGCCTGGTGAGGTCTTCCAGCGCCGCGCGCGCCGCGGCGTAGGTCAGGATCTCGGCCAGCGCCCGCACCTCGACCGGCTCGCCGGCGGGTACAGCCGGCTCAGCCAGCCTCCACGTCACCGCGTGCTGCTGGCCCCACGCCGCCGTCGCCAACGGGGCCAGCCCAATGTCCACACCGATCACCGCACGGCCCGCCAGCACGGGGCGACGCGGGGGCTGGGCGACGTACAGTACGACGAACCACTCGCCCCCCAGCTCGATCAGCCGCGTGCGGTCACGCAGCCAGGCGGTCGGCGTCCAGAGGTCGTCCACCATGTCCGCGCCGCTCGCCAGCTGGCGGCCCTGAGCGGCGGCCAGGCGCACGCCAGCCAGCCACGTCGTCTCGTCTGCCTGGGTCATCGGTGCCAGCAGGCCGGTCAGCAGCGGGTAGACCCCCGGGTACTGGCGGTACGTCCCCAGGGATGCCCTGATGATCGAGGTGTATTCCTGCTCTGGGAGGCGATAAAACTCGCCGGTGATTGCCAGATGGCCCAACTGGAGTTCGCGGTCGTGCACCAGCTGCTGAACGCTCAGCAACTGGGCGGCGGGGCGGTAGACCTGTCCCCCGGTCATGACGTCAAGGTCTTCCTGAGTGGGCTGCAACTGGCCGCTGGCGACGGCCTGGCGGAGTTGCGCGTACGCGCTGCGGTCCACGCGGATCACGTGGTGGGTGTGGGTGGTGTCTTGGTTCATTTTGCTCCTGGCTGAGGGGATGGGTGGTCGATTCTTTCCCGTTCAGTACAGGTTTTTTTTACTTTGCCCGGGTGACCCTCTCTCTCCTGGTTACGGTGAGGTATGTCCCTCTCTCTTCCCACCGGCGTGGCGCTCACGGTGCTGCTCGATGTCGCGCATGCCGGCGCGCTGACCGCCGCCGCCGTCACCTGCCGGCACGGCCCCTGCCCCAACTGGGATGCCCTGATCACTGACGGGCTGCTCACGTCGCTGGCCACAGTGCGCGGCGCGGTGCTGGTGCTCAGTCCCACGGGTCACGCGCTGCTGCAGGCCCATGGGCTCGGCCCCCATGACCGCGTAAGTGGCGTCGAGCGCGCGGTGGACCGCAGTTACCAGCAGGATGCGCTTGCCCTTCTGCAAGGCCAGGGCTACCGGGTCACATACCCCCACCGCCAGGGCGGCCCCCTGGGGCACGCGCGCGTCGTCCGGTACACCGTCGAGGTGCCGCCCGCGCAGCTCGCACAGCTGGAACACGATTGGCCCAGTCAGCCCCCACCCTTTCCGGGCCAGCCTTTCCACGAAGCGCTGGGGCGGCCCTCGGTGTACGCCACCTGCAGCCGGGGGGGACGTGGCCGCAAAGCGGTCCAGGACCTGGCCGAGCGTGTTCACCACCGGCACATCGATGATGTCTGGCGGTCCCCGCTGATCGTGTTCGTACCCGACATGACCCCGGACCTGCGCAATTACCTGCGGCGACACGCCGCGCAGCGCAACGCGAAGCTGGATCGACAGTTCGGGCCCGGCCAGCTGCACGGCGGCCGGCCCCGCTACGCCGACCTGGACGTGCGGGTGCTGCCGCTGTAGTACGCCGGTGCGATCCCACGGGGACGTAAAGGTGGACACTGATGCTGCCAGTAAGCCTGATTGGCACGGATGCGGACAGCGTCGCGTTCTGCATCGGCTGACCTAAATTGAGTGCATGTCCTTCTCTGAACACGTCGTAGACCTGGCCGAGTTCGATATTTCCGGAGTGGAGTCCGGTCAACAATCAGCCTTCCACATCGTCATGCGGCGCCAAGGCAATGAAGCGCTGATTGAAGGCCGATCGGGCGTCCGTGCCGAAGGATTCAACCACTCAACCTACTTCAGTTGCTTTGGAACGCAGCAACAACTGCTTAATCTGGCAGACCTGCTGTCGAGGAAGGACGGGAACGTCGTTCAAATGAGGCCCGCTAGCCCAGAAGTTCACCCAGGCAATCACCCGATTACATTTCGGTGTCAGGCAGGGGAGATAAATCTCAGGCGACTTGATATTGAATCTTCCTTCGCAACAGATCACGTCCACAAGATCACGCTGAAAGATTTGTGGGACCGGAAATTGCCTGCCAGTCAAGCGGTTGAATACTTCGCGCAACGCCTGAACGATCTCCTCAAAGACTTCTAACACAGTCTCAAGCGATTAAATCCAATGTGCGAATAGGGATACAAGCGTTCCAGACAAGCCTTTTGACTCTCAAAAATCTGTTGACCATGTAATCGTGCATCCGTCAGAGCGCGCGGTGCGCGAATAGCGACTTGGTGTGGCAGCGGCGGCCGGGGCGATAGGGATCACGCTCCGACCAGTAGTCCACGAACAGCGCCGCACCCGACACCACGCCCGGCAACTCGTCGTCGTCGCGCATTCTCTGCATCTCGCGGACGATGGGCCGGACCAGACCATGTACGCTCGTCACCCACACAATGTGCCGGTAGCCCTGCTGGGCGAAGCCCATCATTTTCTCAATCTTGCGGTTGCGCGGGTAGCCGGCGTCCATCTCCACCGCCCAGTCGTCGCCAGGCCCCACCGGGCTCAGAATCGCCGCGTCGGGCAGATGCCCACTCCGCCCCGCGTCGCGGCTGCCCTGCTGGCGCTCTTCGGGCTGCACCAGGCGCCACTCATGGTGCTGGGTGAGGCCGGTGACCTGCAGAATGTTGGGATCACCCACCCGCAGCCAGGCCTCGGCCAGGCCGGCGAGGTGGCCCAGTTCCGCCGGCGTGTGCCGGCTCAGGATAGATTCGTCCAAAGCGACGAAAGTCAAATCCACCTGGCTGGCCTGTTGGGTGCTGCGCGTGGCAACCGTGTAGGTCCGCTGGGGCAGCGTGAGGGGGCGGCTCAGGGGCATCAGGTCATGCCGCCGGAGCTGGACGGTAGTCATGACCTGGGTCACGCCGAGAATCTCGCGCATATCACGTTTGCGGGTTGCGCCGTGGATGAATGTCATGCCCTAGCGTCCCTGCCAGGGGGCTGGTCACCCAGGCGAAGGCAATGTCCCTGACGTCCGTCCCGTCAGCGCCGCTGCGCCCCGTGCTGGAGTACTCCCGGGCGTTGTGCGCCGCAGCCTCCCTCCTGGGTCTGATTATGAATTTGCAGCACAAATCCGTCATGTGTCGCAGGCCGGGTCCCCAGTCGGGGGCCCGGCCTGTCCAGCCCGCGCCGCTGGACAACACCACCAGCCCAGAGCAGGACGCGGCCGGGTGGACCGCAGACCCTCCAGTTACGGTCAGGGCATGATTCGATCAGAATTGGCCGAGATCCTCGGCGTGAATCCGTCCGTCGTCCGCAAATGGTTGCTCACCTATTCTGACCTCACGGGGCAGACCATCGAGACGCGGCTCGACAGCCAGACCGTGACCGACATGCAGAGCGCCCGGGCGTTGGCTCTGGCGCAACCCGGCATGGCCTTCCGTGAAGCCCTGGAGCGCGTGCTGGGCACGTACACCGCACCGGTCCCGCCGGCCAGCGTGGTTGAGCTGATGGGCCGCCTCGAGACGCTGGACACGGCGCTCGCGCGCGTGGAGGACGGCCAGGACGAGTTGCAGGCCAGTCAGGGGACGATGGCTGAGCAGCTGGAACGGATGGCTGAGCAGGTGGAGACCGTGACCGCGCAGCTGGAAACAATTACGGAGTATCTCCGCAAAATTTTCACCCGCCGCACTGGCACCGGTGGCACCGCTGATTCGGCCCTCGCCGGCAACGAGCCTGTCCGGCCGGCTGAGCAGGCTCTGGATCGCTGAGCAAAGCGCCGCCAGCTCCTTCCTCGCTGTCTGGAAGGAGCGGGGATCTGGGCATCTTATATTGATGCCGTCTCAATTCGACAACGGAAGTTACGGAAATTCGTTCGAGATGAGCGCCTGTGATCCACGACCCCCGCTGACCCCAGCGGTGCCAAGTTCGGACGAGATCAATAATGATCGTTCCGCCTTTAACCAAAGAAAAAAGCCCCACACTACGTGGTGCGATCTTCTTGCCACACGACAGGCGTGACTCCCCTAGTGAGGAAGGCGGTCTTTGAAGGTGCCGTAGAGATAGGTGCCGAGCAGGGCGAAGGCGAGCACCAGCAGCATGGGCCAGATCCCCGCTCCGAGCAACGTGAAGATCGGTCCCGGGCAGACCCCCGCCAGGCCCCAGCCCACCCCGAAGGTCAGGCCGCCGAACACGTACCGCCGCCAGCCCTTTTCCTTGTCCGTGACGCGAATGGTCTGTCCGTCCCGGCTGTTCAGGCCACTGCGGCGCAGGAGCAGGGTGGCCACCATTCCGGTCAGCACCGCCGAACCGATCAGCCCGAACATGTGGAAGGACTCGAAGCGGAACATCTCCTGGATGCGGTACCAGCTGGCCGCCTCCGACTTGACGAGGACCACGCCGAAATACAGCCCCGCGAGCAGGTAGACCAGCAGGCCGGTGACTGTGCGGGTGGCGGCAGGCTCGCTGTGGACGCCTGGAATCCGAGGTGTACTGGTCACGCCATCACCGCCATGAAGAGGGGGAGGAGGACGTTCGCGCTCAGGATGCCGCCGACGAAAAAGGACACCGTGGCGATCAGCGAGGGGACTTGCAGGGTGGAGAGGCCCGTGATGGCATGCCCCGAGGTGCAGCCACCCCCGTACCGGGTGCCGAAGCCCACCAGCAGGCCGGAGACGGCCAACAGCAGCCACACGCCGGGATTGGAGAGGTCAGTCAGCTCCGCCGGGACCAGACCAGGACGAAGCTGCACGCCCAACTCCTGCACCGACTGCGCGCCGGCAGCACTCAGGCGGGTGGGTTCCGGGTTGGCCAGCAGGGCACCAGCCACGATCCCACCCAGGATCAGTCCGCCCGCGAACATCAGATTCCAGCGTTCTTTGCGCCAGTCGTAGCGGAAAAAGCCGGGCTTGATGGCATCGGGCAGCAGGATGGCGCAGGCATGCCGCAGGTTGGCAGAGATCCCGAAGCCCTTGTTGCCGAGCCACAACAGCAGCGGGACAGTCAGGCCGATCAGGGGCCCCCCCACGTACCAGGGCAGCGGGGAACGGAGTGCGGTGAGCAGGTCGATCATGGCAATACCTCGGGAGAACAAAACCCGGACTGAGACTTGCTCCAGGCCGGGACGTGGGGGAGGACGGTCAGGGGGCTGGGGGGAGGGCCGCATGCGCGGTTACCGGGGGCGACAGCAGGCGGGGCACATTGGTGGCGAGCACGTACGCGCCCATCACCACCAGGAAGATGCCGAAGCCGCGGCGCAGCGCGGGGCCGCGGATCTTCGTGCCGATCCGCGTGCCGAGCGCGCTGCCCAGGATGCCGATCGCGGCGAAGGTGCCGATAAGCGTCCAATGCAGGTGTGTCTCCCCGGCCAGGGCGTGCTTGAGAAAGCCTGTGGCGGAATTCAGGGTGATGATCACCAGGCTGGTGCCCACCGCGAGCTCGATCGGCAGACCGCCCAGGAAAACCAGCGCGGGGATGATCAGAAAGCCCCCGCCCACACCGACCAGGCCGGTCAGGATGCCCACGCCCAGGCCCTGCCCGGCGGACGCCAGGATGCCTGTCCAGCCCGGGGCAGGGGGACGCGGCGCCTGGCCCGCCACGGGGGGCCGCAGCATAAAGATCGCGGCGAGCAGCATCACGACGGCGAAGATGGACAGCTGGACGACCCCCGGGACAAAGTGGCTGAGCGTGGTGCCGAGCACCGTACCAAGCACGCCAGGGACGCCGAACACCAGAACGCTGCGCCACGCGACCCGTCCGGCGCGGGCGTGGGGGATCAGGCCCACCATGCTGATCGCGCCGACGATGACGAGACTCTCGGTGATCGCCAGCTTGGCCGGTTCACCGACGAGGTACACCAGCACCGGCACGGTCAGGATGCTGCCGCCGGAACCGAGCAGTCCCAGCGACAGGCCGATCAGGATCGCCCCGATCCAGGCAAAGATCACGGCTGGGTGCCGGGCTTCACCTCGCGGCCCTCACGCATCCAGCCCAGGGTGCCGCCCGAGAGGTTCATCACGCCCGTTACGCCCTGCGCGTCCAGATACGCGGCGGCCTGGGCGCTGCGACCGCCACTCAGGCACACGATCACGGCGGGGGCGGTGATCTCGCCCACGCGTGCGGGCAGATCGGACAGGGGAATGTTGATCGCGCCGGGGATATGGCCCTGCTCGTACTCGTCGATCTCGCGGACGTCGTACAGGGTGGCTCCCTCGCGGAGTCTGGGTTCGAGTTCAGCGGTAAAGATGTCTTGGTAGCTCATGTCTTCGTCTCCTGGGGAGCATTCAGTTTCTGGATGTTGTGGGCAGACCTGCGCCGCGCCATGCAGCGATGCCGCCGCCGAGATTGCGGGCGTCCAGGCCAGCGGTCGTAAGAATCCGGGTCGCCTGGGCGCTGCGCAGACCGCTGGCGCACCATGGGCTCAGTCGGTCTTGAGGGTCGTCTGCGTCTTCGTCCAGGCGTCGTAGCCCCCGGCAAGTTCGAGCACGTCGAAGCCCTCGGCGCGCAGCAGGCTCGCGGCGGCGGCGCTCCGGGCGCCGCCCTGGCAATGCACGACGATCTCGCGGTCGCGCGGCAGGGTGTCCAACGTCCAGGGCAAGCGTCCAGCGTGCAGCTGGCGGGCGCCGGGGATGTGGCCTTCCTCGTACTCGGTTTTCGCCCGCACGTCGAGCACCAGGGCGTCCGGATGCGAGCCCAGTTCGGTCGCGGGAATGGGCTGCGCGGCTGCTATCTCCAGCCCCAGAGCGCTGGGAATGAAGCCAATGATGTGGTCCAGGCCCACCATCCACAGCTTGCGGCGCAGTGCTTCCGCCCGGTCTGCAGGAGAGAGCAGGATGAACTCGCGTTCCGGCTTGAGCAACCACCCGGCCCAGGTCTCCAGCGTGCCGCCGTCGGGGATGTTGATGCTGCCCAAGGGCGCGGTGGCCTGGTGCTCTTCTTTCTTGCGCGTATCAATCAGCCGGGCACCGGCCTCGAGGCGCTGACGCACGTCAGTGGCACTGAACGCAGCGAGCGCTCCAACCTGACCCAGCAGAGCGGGACCGTCACGATTTTCCGTCTTCATGCGCCCGTAGTACAGCGGCGCGTCCGGCTGGCCAGAGAGCAACTCCCGCGTGAAGGTTTCCTCGTCGCCCTGCTCTACCAGCCTGCCCCACCAGCTCAGCGCCCGCTCGTAACCCACAGTCGTGGTGGGCACCGCGCCCAGCGCCTTGCCGCACGCGCTGCCCGAGCCGTGACCAGGCCACACCTGCACGTAATCGGGCAGCGTCAGGAACTTGTCGCGCAGGCTGGCGAACATCTGCCCGGCGCCGACAAAGCGGGTGTCCTGACCGCCGGCCGCCTCGTCGAGTAGATCGGGGCGGCCCAGGTCGCCGACGAACACGAAGTCGCCGGTCAGCATCATGCTCGGCGTGTCGCCACGGGGAGTATCGGTGACCAGAAAGCTCAGGTGCTCTGGTGTGTGGCCGGGCGTGTGCACGGCCTGGATGCGAATGTTGCCCACCATGAAGCTGTCGCCGTCATGCAGTTGGGTCTGGTTGCCGTCGTCGTAGGTGTACTGCCAGCCCTCACCGCCCTCGTCGGAGAGCAGGAGCCTGGCGTCTGTCGCCTTGGCCAGTTCGCGGCTCCCCGAGAGGTAGTCGGCGTGGATGTGGGTCTCGGTGACGTGGGTGACGCGCAGTTTCTGGCTTTTCGCCTCGTTGAGGTACTGGGTGATGTCGCGCACCGGGTCCACCACCAGGCATTCGCCGGTCTTCTGGCAGCCGATCAGGTAGGACGCCTGCGCGAGGTCCGTGTCGTAGAAGCGTTGGAAGTACATGCCTAGAGCGTATACCCCCCTCCCCTATCCTGTCAAATACCCCGGGGGGTATACTGGCCGCATGACTGCGACGATGCCCATCAGTGACCGTGAAGCTGAGAAGACGAAGATTCTCAACCGTCTGCGCCGCCTGGAAGGGCAGGTTCGGGGATTGCAGAAGATGGTGGAGGAAGAAAAGGATTGCGTGGAGGTGATGACGCTCTATGCCAGCGTCAGAAGTGCGCTTGAGTCCACTGGCGACGTGATTCTGGAGACCTACGTGGAGATGTGCCAGGCCCGCGAGGAAAAGCCTGCCAATCTCGTGAAGCTGCTCAAGCTCGCTCGGTAAGGCGAGAAGGCGGGCGGACCGGCAGTGGAGTGGTGAAGATGGTCGTTCGCTGGTCGGGCTTCCCCCTCACCGGTCGTCCGGCTGATGTACAGGGGGGGACGCAGAAGGATCCTGACTGCGGCCCAGGTGAAAGACCTGCGGCAGCGCGCCGAGAAGGGCGAGTCGAAAGCCAGCCTTGCCAGAGACTTCGGGATTACCTGGGACACGGTCTACCCATATCTCAAGACCGCGCCCGACGCATAAGCGGACACCCGGCGCATACCGCGCTCTTCTGTACAACATCAAAGGCGGCCTCCGGGGCGCCTTCTTCTTTGCACCCCATGGACTGAATCTGACAAGGCCAAAATTCCAGCCCGCGAGGTCGCAAAAACGTATCGCCCCTTGACGCCACCGTGCAACAGGATTTCGCAACGCCGGAAGCCGCAATTCGTCATGTGCCGCGAAGCACCGCTTGAACCTTCGTTTCCGCAACGGTTGAATGGACTGCCCTGCCCCCTTTGTGTTGTCGAACTCTTCTGCTGTGGAGGTCGCAGTCAGAACGGGTGGCAGAGTTCCAGGCTTGAACAGCTCCCAGCCTCGCCGCCAGATGATGCTGGCCTTCCCTTTGATCCTCAGCGAAGCGTGAACCACCGAATTTTGCGTTCTACAGGCGAGCAAAGCATGCCTGACCCCTGAATGACGCACGGGGCGGGCCTGCCGGAGGCCCGCCCCGCTTTCAGTGCTCTTCAGGCGCGCGTGGCAGGAAGGCGCACGCGGTTGAGCATCAGCGCGTTCACCGTGACGATCACGGTGCTGGCGCTCATCAGCAGCGCCGCCCACTCCGGGCGCAGCAGGATGCCGTAGCTCGGGTACAGGACCCCCGCCGCGAAGGGAATGGCCAGGACGTTGTAAATCGCGGCCCAGAACAGGTTCTGCACGATCTTGCCGCGCACATGGCGGGCCAGGTGGATGGCCCCGGCCACGTCTGCCGGACTGCTGCGCACCAGAATCAGGTCGGCGGTTTCCACGGCCACATCGGTGCCGGCTCCGATGGCAATCCCAACCTCGGCCTGCGCGAGCGCGGGCGCGTCATTCACGCCGTCACCCACCATGGCGACCTTGCGGCCCTGAGCCTGAAGATCCTGGACCTTCGCCGCCTTGTCCTCAGGCAACACTTCAGCGATCACCGTGTCCATTCCCAGCTGCCGCGCCACGGCTTCAGCCGTGTGGCGGTTGTCACCGGTCAGCATCACGGTCTTCACGTTCAAGGCCTGCAGCGCCTGAACAGCCTGCCGCGCTGAATCCCGGATGGTGTCCGCCACGGCCACCACGCCCAGGGCCTGGCCATCGACCGCGACGAACATGGCCGTCTTCCCATCGGCCGCCAGACGGTCCACCTCGCCCAGCAAGGCCCCCACAGCCAGGCCCTCCCGGCCCATCAGCTTGCGGTTCCCAATCAACACCCGCCGGCCCTCAACGGTCGCCTCGACGCCATAACCGGGAATGCTGTCGAAGGTCTCAGGTCGGCTGACCATCACCCCTCTGGCCTCAGCCCCCTTGACGATGGCCTCAGCCAACGGGTGCTGCGAGGGCTGATCGGCGGCGGCGGCCAGGCGCAGCAGTTCGATTTCATCGACACCCAGTGCAGGCAACAGGTCTGTCAGGGCGGGCTTCCCCTCCGTCAGGGTGCCCGTTTTGTCGAACACCACCGTGTCCACGCCTGCTGTCGCTTCCAGGGCGGTGGCGTTCTTGAACAGGACGCCCTCGCGCGCCCCTTTCCCGACTCCCACGGTGATCGCGGTTGGCGTCGCCAGGGCCAGGGCGTCCGGGCAGGCGATCACGATCGCCGAGACCGCGGCTGTCAGCGCGAAGATCACCCCTTCATTTCCCAGGAAATACCAGGCGAGGAAGGCCAGCAGACCGCTGCCCAGGGCCACGAACACCAGGTACTTGCCGGCCGTGTCCGCCAGACGCTGGGCGGGCGCCTTGCTGGCCTGCGCGTTCTGCACCATCTGCACGATGCGCGACAGGGCAGTATCTGCGCCCACGGCGGTGGCCCGGAAATGGAAGGCACCATTCTGGTTGACCGTGCCGCCCGTCACCCGGGCCCCCGCGTTCTTCGCGACCGGAATGGGTTCGCCGGTGATCATGCTCTCGTCGACGTAACTGCTGCCCTCGACCACTTCACCATCGACTGGCACACGGTCACCCGGGCGCACGACCAGGACATCGCCGACGGTCACCTGCTCGAGGGGAATCTCCTGCTCCTGCCCGTTACGCATCACGCGGGCGGTACTCGGGGCCAGCTTCAGCAAGGCTTCCACTGCCCGCCCGGTGGCGAAGCGGGAGCGCATTTCCAGCCAGTGCCCGAGCAGGGACAGCGTGGTCAGCATCGCGGCGGCTTCAAAGAAGACCTCGGTTCCGCCCAGAAAGAACGTGGCATACACGCTGAAGAGCCAGCTCACCAGCACGCCGGTGGCGATCAGCGTCATCATGTTCGCTTCGCCGCGCTTGAGCGCCCGCCAGGCAGCGGAAATGAACGGCCACCCGCCCCACCACACGACCGGCGTGGACAGCAAGAGGCCGAACCAGGCCATCGAGAGCCCGAACGGGGGCCTGGCCGTAAAGCCGAAGGTTTCGCCGATGGGGGAATACAGGACGAGGGGAATGGACAGCACCAGGCTGATCACGAAGCGGCGGAGCATGTCATTCACCATGTGCTCGCCGTGCCCCGCGTGTTCGTCGTGGTCCATCCCAGCGTGCGCGTTGTGCCCGGCATTGGTCATGCTTTCGTGAGGGCCGTGACTGGCCGCAACGTGCGGATCCTGCCCACCGGCAGCTTCCAGGTGGCCCACTGCGGCTTGGTCATGCATCATCGCGCTGCGGTTGGGTGTCCTGTGCTCCTGGTGCTCTTGGCCGGCACCCGGGTGACCGGGCTGAGCCGAGGACGGCAGGCAGTCCTGGCAGGCGCAGTCGTAGCCAGCCTCATGCAGGTACTGCCGAAGCTCGGCTTCTGTGGCCCGTCCCGGGTTGTACCCCAGGTGCGCCACCGCGCGGGTGCGGTCAATGTGGACGGAGGTCACGCCAGGGACCCGCGCGAGGCTCCGTTCCAGATCGGCGAACTCCGAAGCGTCATGGCAGTTCTTGAACGCCACTTCAAGGACAGCGGCTGGTGCAGGCTGGTGGCCCTGGTGCCCGCTGTGATCGTGCATCGTCATGCGTCTCTCCTGCCCATCCGTTCAGCGTAGGTTGGGGCTGTTCAGACCCTGCAAAGGGTCAGGCCAGAAGTGCTTCGAGTTTTGGGCGCTGCTGGTCAAAGGTGCCGTAAAAGAACTGCTCGCCTACGACAGTGATCGGCGCGACGCGCACGCCGTACCGCGCCTTTGCCTCGTTCGCCACAGCGGGGACCGTCAGGTCACGCTCTTCATAGGGAATGCCGTGCTGACCAAGCCACAGGCGCAGGGCGTGGCAGTCCGGGCAGGTGGGCGTCGCGTACAGGATGACCTCTGGCATGGGGAACCTCTCAAGGACAAGGGGGTGGACCCACGTCCACCCCCCGAGGATGTGCCGGGCGGGATCAGACGTACTTGAAGATTTCCATCAGTTCGTCGACGATCTCGGCTTCGTCGCCACGGGTCGCGGCGGTCGCCACATGCGCTTCGAGGTGGCCGCGCAGGATCACGCCTGCCGCACCATCCAGTGCGCCCTGCACGGCCTTGATCTGCCGCAGGACGTCCACGCAGTACACGTCCGGGTCTTCCAAAGAGCGGCGGATGCTGTCCAGGTGCCCACGGGCGATGGCGAGACGACGCGCGGCGCGCTTGCGGCTGTCCTCTGGCATGCAGAGGGTGTGGCCCGTATGGCAGTGCTCCCCCTCCGGGAGGGTCACGTCCGGCAGCTCAGCGGTCATCTCCCTGGCCATTAGCGGTTCGCCATCTGAGCGCCGTAGCCTTCCTCGACGACGGCTTCAATTAGCTGCTGTAGTTCAGTATCGCCGTTCACAACAGCTTTGCCGGTCTTCAGGTCCACCTGAGCGTCGGTCACACCGGGAACGCCCTTGAGGGCCCTGGTCACGCCGGCCTGGCAGTGGCCGCAAGTCATGCCGGTGATGTCAAGTTCAATCTTGGTCATGGTCTTCCTCCTGACATCAGGATAGACCCTCCCCCCCTGGGTGTCAAGATTAATACATTCAAAACTCTGTGTCTCTCGCACAGATATCATCATCTCTTGACAATCCCCCTCCCCTAGGTCTATAAATTCTTGAGCGAAGATCCTCCCTGGGGGGATAGGAGGAAGCAACGATGACACAGACCATCGAACTCGGCGTGCAGGGCATGACCTGCGCCAGCTGCGTCGGCAGAGTCGAACGCGGACTGAAGAAGGTTGAAGGCGTCGAGAGCGTCAACGTGAACCTGGCCACCGAACGCGCCACCGTCACCTATGATCCCGCGGTCGCCACCCCACAGATCCTGCTGGACAAAGTGAAAGATGTCGGCTACGAACCCGTCGTCAGCCACATCGAACTGGGCGTGCAGGGGATGACCTGCGCCAGCTGCGTCGGAAGGGTCGAACGCGGCCTTCAGAAAGTCGACGGCGTGCTGAATGCCACCGTCAACCTGGCCACCGAACGCGCCAGCATCGCTTACCTGCCCTCCAGCGTCAGCCCCGGGCAGCTCAAGGCCGCCATTCGGGCATCCGGATACGAGGTGCTCGAGCAGCAGGCTGGCCTGAGCCGCGAGGACCAGGAACGCGAAGTGCGTGCGCGGGAAGTCACCCACCTGCGCGGGCAGGTCATGTTCAGCGCGGCGTTCGCCATCCCCCTGATGTTGATCGCCATGGTGCCGATGCTGATCCCGGCCGTGAACGACTGGCTGATGACCACCTTCGGCGATGGCGTCATGGGGACGTTGAACTGGGTGATGCTGGCGCTCGCCGTGCCGATCCAGTTCGGCCCCGGGCGGCGCTTCTACCGCCTGGGTTGGAAAAGCCTGAAGATGAAATCCCCTGACATGAACGCCCTGGTGATGATCGGCACCTCGGCCGCATTCCTGTATAGCCTGGTGGCCACGGTCGCCCCCGGCATCTTCCCGGAAGGCACCGCGCACGTGTACTACGAGGCTTCGGGCGTCGTCATCACGCTGATCCTGCTGGGCAAGTACTTCGAGGCCATCGCCAAGGGCCGTTCCAGCGAGGCCATGAAAAAGCTCCTCTCCCTGCAAGCCAGGACCGCCCGCGTGGTCCGGGGCGGCCAGGAACTCGAACTCTCCACCGACGAAGTGCTGGTGGGCGACCTGATCTCGGTTCGGCCTGGCGAGAAGATCCCGGTCGACGGCGAAGTCGTCAGCGGCACCTCCTTCGTGGACGAGAGCATGATCACGGGCGAACCCGTCCCGGTTCGCAAGCAGGAGGGCGCGGGCGTCGTGGGCGGCACCATCAACCAGAACGGCGCCCTGACCTTCCGCGCCACGCGCATCGGCGCCGACACCGCGCTGGCGCAGATCATCAAGCTCGTCGAGACGGCCCAGGGCAGCAAGCCCCCCATCCAGGGCCTCGCCGACAGGGTGGTCGCGGTCTTCGTCCCGGTCGTGCTGGGCATCGCCGCGCTGACCTTTCTGCTGTGGCTGCTCCTCGGTGGGCAGACCGCCCTCTCCTTCGCCCTGATCACGACGGTCGCGGTGCTGATCATCGCCTGCCCCTGCGCCATGGGTCTGGCGACGCCCACCAGCATCATGGTCGGGACCGGCAAGGCCGCGGAGCTGGGCGTGCTGTTCAAGGGGGGCGGCGCCCTGGAAGGCCTTCAGGACGTGCAGGTGGTCGCGGTCGACAAGACCGGCACGCTGACCAAGGGGCGGCCAGAACTGACCGATCTGGTGACCGCCACCGGCTTCAACCGCAATGACGTCCTGAGGCTGGTCGCGGCCGCTGAAGAGCAAAGCGAGCACCCCATCGCGCGGGCCATCGTGGACGCGGCGAAGCGCGAGGGCATCACCACCGTGAAGCCTGGGGCCTTTGAAGCGGTGCCCGGCTATGGCCTGGAAGCGAATGTGGACGGGCGCCTGGTGCAGGTGGGCGCCGACCGGTATATGACCCGGCTGGGGCTGGACGTGAACGTCTTCGGGCCACAGGCCCAGCAGCTCGGCGACGAGGGCAAGAGCCCGCTGTACGCCGCCATCGACGGTCAGCTCGCGGCCATCATCGCCGTCGCGGACCCGATCAAGGATGGCAGTCAGGAGGCGGTGAACGCGCTGCACCAGATGGGCCTGAAGGTCGCGATGATTACCGGTGACAACGCCCGCACGGCGCAGGCCATCGCTCGCCAGCTGGGCATCGACGAGGTGCTGGCGGAAGTCCTGCCCAGCGGCAAGAGTGACGCCGTCAAGGAACTCCAGGCGAAGGGCCACAAGGTCGCCTTCGTCGGCGACGGCATCAACGACGCTCCTGCTCTGGCTCAAGCCGATGTCGGTCTGGCCATCGGCACCGGCACGGACGTGGCCGTCGAGACCGCCGACGTGATCCTGATGTCGGGCGACCTGCGCGGTGTGCCCAACGCTTTCGCGCTCAGCCGCGCGACGTTGCGGAACATCAAGCTGAATCTGTTCTGGGCCTTCGCGTACAACATCGTCCTGATTCCCGTCGCGGCGGGCGTGCTGTACCCCGCGTTCGGCCTCCTGCTCAGCCCGGTGCTCGCGGCGGCAGCGATGGGCTTCTCGAGCGTCTTCGTTCTCTCCAACGCCCTGCGGCTGCGCGGCTTCCGGCCCCCCTTGAAGCCGGACGCGGTGGCCGTCGCCGCCCAGCCTTCCCTGCCCGCCCACGCCTGAAGCCATCTGCGCGGGAAGTCTTTGACTTCCCGCGCACCCCTGAGGAGAACCCCCATGACCAAACTCACTGTTGGCCCCTACGTTGCCTCCCTGAAGACCGGCCCTGCCCTGGTCCGTGACCGCCAGGCCTTCCTGGAACGCGCTCGCCTGCGTGATGAGGTGCCCACCGTCGCTGGCCTGCCCCTGGTGGGCCTGGGCGGCTCCTGCGGCAAGCCCGCGTTCCTGTTGCCGTATCTGGTGCGTTGGACCGAGCAGAGCACCCTCGCCCTGGAGGAGGTGGCCACCGAATTCGACTGCTTTGTGGAGTACGGCGCGTACCCACACCTGAAGCTGAACGACGGTGGCCAGGAAGTTGCGGCGGTGCAGGACTGGAGCAACATGGGCATGGTCTTCATGCGGCCTGGCTACGAGCGCGGCGAGGAACTCCTGGTGCGGCTCCGGGAAAGTCTGGAACCCGGGGGCTCAGGCACCTGAGCCGGATGACATGCATGGGCCCCCTCTTGCGAGGGGGCCTATTTGTGGTCGCCCGCCCCCCTGTCGGTGGGGGCCTTGTACCGTCTTAAGCCGATGTTGAGGGAAGGCGGCGCTTTACACAGGCTTAACACGCCACCTTGCACGATGAGAAGCGAACGTCCGCGTACACCACTTTTCGCCCTATTCTCCGGAGGTTTTCCATGACCCAGAACGCCAGCTCGACCATCACCCGCATGCTGCAGACCCATCCACAGAGCGGCCAGTCGCCATTCGATCTGAACGCCCTGACTGAATGCATCGAGGCCTGTTTCGAGTGCGCCCAGGTCTGCACTTCCTGTGCTGACGCCTGCCTGGGCGAGACCGAACACGCCGGACACCTGACCCACTGCATCCGCCTGAACCTGGACTGCGCGGACATCTGCGACACCACCGGGCGCGCACTGATCCGTCAGACCCAGCCGGACATGGCCGTGGTCCGCGCGCAGCTCCAGAGTTGTCTGGCCGCCTGCAAGGCGTGCGGCGACGAGTGCCAGGGGCACGCCGAGAAAATGGACATGAAGCACTGCGCGGTGTGCGCTGAATCCTGCCGTCGCTGCGAGCAGGCGTGCCAGAAGATGCTCGATGGCCTGAGCGCCTGAACCCGGTGCAGTTCGCCGCCGTCTGCCACAGAACTTACGCTGGCAGGCGGTTTTCCCTGCCGAGGAGTCAACGATGAACGAATCCATGAACCGCCAGGGAGCTTCCCAGGGATCAGATGAAAAGCCGATGGGCAAAATGGGGGGCAGCTATAGCCGATTTGCGGCCATGATTGCCACCTCCACCGTGATCATGTACGGCCTGATGTACCTGAACACCTACCAACTCGATCACGTCTACTTCAGCGAGACGCGCGTGTTCATGGCGGTCTACATGGGAGCTGTGATGGCGGTGATCATGCTCGGGTACATGCTGAACATGTACAAGAACCGCCGGGTCAATCTGGGGATCTTTCTGGGCAGCGTCGCCGTGTTCGCCGGGGCGCTGTGGCTGCTCCGGTCACAGGCCACGGTGGGCGACGTGGCGTACATGAAAGCCATGATCCCGCACCACTCGATCGCCATCCTGACCAGCAAGCGGGCCCAGATCAAGGATCCCCGCGTGCGTGAACTGGCCGACGGCATTATCGAGACCCAGGTCCGCGAGATCGCCGAGATGGAGGCGTTGGTTCGCGATCTGGAGGGCAAGAAATAGAAGGGAGGCTGGCCGCCCCTAGTGGGAATGGGCCGCCAACAGTTTCAGTATGAAGATGCTGCCCTGCGGGCTTGAACGTACGGTCAGGCTGCCGCCCATGCGGGTCGCCAGACCGCGCGCGATGGTCAGCCCCACCCCGCTGCCGTCTCCCCGGGTGCGCGCCGGATCGACGCGGTAAAAGCGCTCGAAAATGCGCTCCAGGTGTTCGGGAGCGATTCCGCTGCCTGTGTCGGCCACCGTGAACAGCATGTCGCCGCCGTGGCGCTCGGCCCCCAGCGTCACCTGACCCCCATGTGGCGTGTGCCGCAGGGCGTTGCCCAGCAGGTTGGCCAGAATCTGCGAGGCCCGCTCAAAGTCTGCCGTGATGGGGGGAAGATCTACAGCCTCAGCCCGAACCAGTGCCACGCCACGTTCCTCGTACACGCCTGCGAAGCGCTCAAAAGCGTCGGCGATCAACGCGGCGGTAGCAAAGTCGCTGGGATGCAACTCCACCGCTCCCGCCTCCACCCGTGAGACCACGCTCAGGTCCTGGGCCAGCCGCTCCATCGCGGCCGTCTCGCGCAGGATGGCCCCGGAAACAGCTTCCGGAGTCATCACGCCGTCTTTCATGGCCTCGGCATAGCCACGCAGCGCCGAGAGGGGCGTCCGCAGTTCGTGCGCCACGTTGGAGATCAGTTCCACCCGCCCCTGTTCCACCTGCTGTAGGGCAGCGGCCATGCGGTTGAAGTGACGTGCCACGTCGGTCAGTTCATCCCGGCCTTCTTCCGGCAACCTCCGCTCGTAGTTGCCGGTGGCGATGGCGTGGCTGCCGTCGCGCAGCAGTTCCACGGACCGCACCACCCGCCGCGCCGAGAACAGCGCCGTGAGGGCCGCCACTACCAGCGCCAGGGGCAACGAGGCCAGCAGCGCTGCGTTCAAGGTGCGTCGCACCCCGCGCTCCAGATCCGGGCGCAGGGACGCGCCGTCCGGGCCGATGAGCGTGATCATCTGCTCGACGTGGTGGCGAATGAAGGCGGAAGCCATCACCTCGCTGATCAGCAGCACCGCGCCCAGCGCGATGCAGATCACCAGCAGGTGAGACAGGAACAGTCGGGGGTAGAGTTTCAACCACCCTCACCCCCTTCCCGGGCTTCCATGAAGCGGTAGCCCACCCCGCGCACCGTCTCGATGAAGCGGGGAGCGTCGGCGTCGTCGCCCAGCTTGCGGCGCAGCCCCGTGACATGCACGTCCACCACCCGCGCGGTACTCGGAAAGTCAGGACCCCACACCCGCTCCAGCAGCCGTTCGCGGGTCCAGACCAGCCCGGGATGCTGCGCGAAGGTGCCCAGCAGGTCATATTCCAGCTTGGACAGGTCCAGCGGCTGGCCCGCCAGCGTGGCGCGACGGGTTCGCAGATCCAGCTCAAGTTCGCCGCTGCGGATCTCGTGACGCACGCCGGCGCGGCGCAGCAGGGCGCGCACCCGGGCCACCACCTCGCGTGGGCTGAACGGCTTGACCACGTAATCGTCCACGCCCAGATCCAGACCGCGAAGCTTGTCTTCCTCCTCGCCGCGCGCGGTCAGCATCAGAAGGGGCAGCTCAAGCCCCAGGGCCCGCGCCTCGCGGGCCAGATCCAGACCGCTCACTCCGGGCAGCATCCAGTCCAGGATCGCCAAGTCTGCGCGCGGCAGCAGATCGCGGGCCTGATGGCCGTTGGACGCCTGCAAGACCTCGTGGCCCTCGCCGCTCAGGTAGGCGTGCAGGATTTCCAGGATGGCCGGATCATCATCGACGATCAGGACACGGGCCATGGCCGCCTCCGATGCTTCCTGAGCCTTACAGCCCGCGTTTGATCAGCCACTGGCGGTAAGCGTACATCTCGTTGGCCTGCGTGCGGACGATGTCGCGGGCCAGGCCCAGCACGCGCGCGTCGCTGCTCTTTTGCAGGGCCAGGCTCGCCATGTCGATGGCGCTGGCATGGTGCGGCAACATGCCTTCCACCAGGCCACGGTCGCTGTCCTTGCGGGCCTTGAGCGCGGTGATCATGCCCTTCATCTCGCCCGTCATCGCGGTCTGCATGCTCTTGTCCACGCCGCCGAGGGTCTTCAGCCAGGTGTTCATCTGGCCGATCTCTTTTTGCTGCACGCCGATGATGTCTGCGGTCCACTTCTTGACCTGGGAGTCCTTGACGTTGTTCAGAACCGTCTTGCTCATGTCGACGGCACCCTGGTGGTGAACAATCATCATGGAGAGGAAGGCGCGGTCGAACGCTTTACCCTTCAGCGTGTCCAGGCTGCTGTTCATGGTAGTGCTGTGGTTCATGCCAGGCATGGTCATCTGGGCGTGGGCCAGGGGCGTGAGGCCCAGGGTCAGCAGCAGTGCGATCCGTTTCATGCCATCAGCGTGGGGGGGCCGTGTTAAAAGCGTGTAAAGCGTGGGCCTGAGCATGGGGAGGCATCGGCTCAAATGTGATCACGCATCATCGCCACTGCAGCGTCTTGGGCCTGACAGGCCAGTTGTTCACGCAGCGCGGTCAGGGCGCTCCTGGCCCGCTCGCGGGTGGCCCGCCCACGCTGCCGCCGTGGGGAGGCCACCCAAGCATCGCCCTGGTGCACGTCGTCTGCGCCCGGGTTCCCAGCTTGCCACACATTCGCCTGTGTACGCCTTCTGCCGGACAACTCAGGCGGTCGCTCAGATTGCGCACAGTGCACATCCGGCGGCGATCACAGGGGCATCACAACAGAGCGAGACGCGGATTGACGCGTCCAAGGCTCACGAGCGGCTGGGCTCAAATAGGGGCAGCTCAATCAAATAGAATCGGTGCATGACTGTGCAGACTGCCCCCAGTGTCCTGGATCAGCTGAAGGCCCTCTCGCATGAAATCCGGTACGACCTGGTGCGGCATCTGGCGCAGGGCGAACGCTGCGTCTGCGACCTGGAAGCGCTGCTGGCGCTGCCCCAGTCCAAGGTGTCCTACCACCTGGGCATCCTGCGGGAAGTTGGGCTGGTCCGCTCCGAGCAGCGCGGAAAAAACATCTATTACACCCTTCAACACGCACCGCTCTTTCATCTGGGGGGCACCCTGCTCAACGAGATCTTTACTGATAGCCCCGCCTTGGTGCATCAAAGCAATTCGATATGCTAGAGCCATGCCCAGCCCACCCCGCGTCCTGATCCTGTGCACCCACAACTCCGCCCGCAGCCAGATGGCCGAAGCCCTGACCCGCCAAGCGGCTCAAAGGCTCGGTGTGGCTCTGGAGGTTCACTCCGCGGGCACGGAAGCCACCCGGGTCAAGGACGAGGCGAAGACCGTCATGGCTGAGATCGGACTGGACCTCGACGGTCACACCAGCAAGACCCTCTGGGACGTCCCTGACGCCCAGAACTTCGACTACGTCGTGACGGTCTGCGACAGCGCGGCCGAAGCCTGCCCGGTCTACCCCGGCAAGACCGAGCGCCGTCACTACCCGTTCGTCGACCCGAGCGGCGGGAGCCTCGACCGCTGGCGCGAAGTGCGGGACCAGCTGAAGATCCGATTTGATGCTTTCGTGCAGGCCCTGGGGGACGGCCGCGACGTGCCCCCCACCTATATCGACAGCCCCGCCGTGAGCGCCCAGTAGCCCCATGCTGCTCGCTTCCCTGATTTTCCTGCTGACTCTTGTCCTCGTGATCTGGCAGCCCAAACTGAAATGGCAGCTGGGCGGTCTCGGCATCGGCTGGAGCGCCACTTTCGGCGCCCTGCTGGCCCTGCTCACCGGCGTCGTTAGCCTCGCCGACATCCCCGTGGTCTGGGACATCATCTGGAACGCCACGATCACTTTCGTCGCGCTGATCATCATCAGCCTGATCCTCGACGAGGCCGGCTTCTTCAAGTGGGCCGCATTGCACGTCGCCCGCTGGGGGGGCGGCCGGGGGGCGCGGCTGTTCCCGCTGGTGATCCTCCTGGGCGCCGCCGTGAGTGCCCTGTTCGCCAACGACGGCACCGCCCTGATCCTCACGCCCATCGTGCTCGCCATGCTCACTGCACTGGGCTTCCGCCCGGCCGCCACGCTCGCGTTCATCCTCGCCACCGGCTTCATCGCCGACAGCGCCAGCCTGCCGCTGGTCATCAGCAACCTGGTCAATATCGTCAGTGCGGACTTCTTCGACCTGAACTTCGGCGCGTACGCGAGCGTCATGGTGCCCGTCGATCTCGCCGCCGTGCTGGCCAGCCTGGGCGTCCTGTACGTGATGTTCCGCCGCGACCTGCCCGCGCAGTACGACCTGGCAGCGCTGGAACGGCCGGCCGCCGCCATCCGCGACCACAACGTCTTCCGGGTGGGCTGGATCGTCCTGGTGGTCTTGCTGATCGGGTACTTCGCGGCCGGGCCCCTGGGCATTCCGGTGAGCGCCGTCGCTGTGCTGGGCGCCGGCCTGCTGTGGGTGGTCGCGGCCCGCGGTCACACGGTCAGCACCCGGGCCGTCCTGAAGGGCGCACCGTGGCAGATTGTGCTCTTTTCGCTGGGCATGTACCTGGTCGTCTACGGCCTGGGCAACGCTGGCCTCACCGGTCTGCTCGCCGGAGTGCTGGACCGCTTTGCCGCAGGCGGTCTGTGGAGCGCGACGCTGGGCACCGGCGTCCTCACCGCTTTTCTCGCCAGCGTCATGAACAACATGCCCAGCGTCCTGATCGGCGCGCTCGCCATCGACGCGTCGTCCGCCACCGGCGCGGTCAAGCAGGGCATGATCTACGCCAACGTCGTCGGCAATGACCTGGGGCCCAAGATCACGCCCATCGGCAGTCTTGCCACGCTGCTGTGGCTCCATGTGCTGGCCACCAAGGGGGTCCGGATCAGCTGGGGCCAGTACTTCAAGGTGGGCATCGTCCTGACCCTGCCAGTGCTGCTCGTCACCCTCGCCGCACTGGCCCTGCGGCTGGGCATGGGTGCCTGACATGGACCGGGGGACGGTCATGGACCACGCGCTGGGCGACGCCGGACTGATCCTGCTTGAGTGCGCCCACCACCCAGGGATGCCCCGCTGCGTGGCCTGGCGCTACTCACGCTGCACGCGGCGGTCCGTGACGGACTGCCCGAGTGCTGGAGGTTGGAAATGACGAAACGTCCGAGTGTGCTGTTCATCTGTACCGGCAATACCGCCCGCTCCCAGATGGCCCAGGTGCTGCTCGAGCACCACGGCCAGCAGCGCTTCGAGGTCCAGTCCGCGGGCCTGGAGCCGGGCGAGGTTCACCCCCTGACCCGCCAGGTCCTGACCGAACGGGGGTTTTCGACCGACCACCTCTACGCCAAGGGCACCACCCCACTGTTGGGGCAGCATTTCACCCACGTGATGACCGTGTGTGGCCGGGCTGAACACAACTGTCCGATCTTTCCCTTCGCGCTCCGCCGGGAGGCATGGCCCTTCGAAGATCCCGCCGTGGCGACGGGCACCGAAGAGGACCGACTGGCGGTCTTCCGCCGGGTGCGGGACCAGATCGACGCACAGGTCCGGCAGTGGGTGGAGGCTCAGGCATGAGGATCGCCGTGTTCGGAGATGTTCACGGGAATCGGTTCGCGCTGGACGCCGTCGTGCAGGACATCGAGCACCACCAGCCAGACGCGTGGGTGAATCTCGGTGACCAGCTGTTCGGCGGCGCGGATCCAGCTGGCGCGTGGGCGCTCCAGCAAGCGCTGAAGGCCCGGCATGGTGTTCTCGAAGTGCGGGGCAACACCGACGAGAGGCTGGGTGAGGAACTGACCGCGACCACGGCCAAGCGCAGCATGTTGGAGTGGCTGCACGGCGTCCTGCCGGAGCGGGCTGGGGCGTATGTCGCAGCCCTCCCGACCAGCGTGACGCTGGCGGATGGGATGGTCCTGGCCGCGCACGGCTCACCGGACAGCGCCTGGACCTACCTGCTGCGCGATGGAGACAGCTGGGCGGGTGACGACGCCGTGCGGGAGCGGCTCGGCGACATTGGGCAAGCGAGAGTCATCGTTGTGGGCCACTCTCACCTGGAGCATGTGCGGCAGCTCGGGCCGCTGACTGTGGTGAACGCCGGAGCAGTGAGCCGACAAAAGGATGGATCGCCCCTGGCGCGCTGGGTGCTGCTGGATGGGGGGGGAGACGCCTGGAGCGTGACCTTTCAGCGCGTGGCCTACGACGCGGAAGCGGCCGCGAGATGGGCCCAGGAACACGCCTATCACGGCAGCAAGGAAGCGGCGCAGCTGCGCGAGGGACAGGTGACGGAATGACCGCAATGAAGGGTCTGTGCCGCCGCGGTGGCCGTCATGGACGTTGCAGAACAGATGGCTGATACTGTTGACCTTGACAACTAAACGAGGCAAGCGTACCCTCTGGGTATGACCGTTGTCAAAGACAACAAAGCAGTGGAGGTGAGTCAGCCGGGCGCTCTGCTCCGCACCGTGACGCGGCTGTTCACAGACCTGCAGCAGCGCAACTTTGCCTGCTGCGACGTGCAGTCCGCCACCCAGTGCGCGATCCTCACCACCCTGGAGCGCGAGGGCGACCAGACGCTCGCCGCGCTGACCCGTACCCTGAATCTCGACAAGGCCTGGCTCAGCCGCAGCACCGACGACCTGGTGGAGCAGGGCCGACTGGTGAAGGCCCCCCACCCGGGTGACCGCCGCGCCCTGCTCCTGCGTCTTACCACCACCGGGCACCAGGCTGCCCAGGATCTGGGCGCCCAGCTCAACACCCAGTCCGCCCGGGTCCTGGCCCGTCTACCGGCCGCAGAACAAGCCGTCGCCCTGCGGGTGCTGTCCAGCCTGAGTGAGGCCCTCCAGGCCGAACTCGATGGAGACGGGGGCTGTGGATGCTGACCCGTCACGCTGTGTCCAGCGACCTGCCCGCCATCGTCAGGCTGCTCACTGCCCTCGGGTTGCCCACGGCCGGAGTTGAGGAGCACCTGGGCGGTGTTCTCCTCGCTGAAGATGGCGGCCTGCTCGGTCTTGCTGGTCTTGAGAGGCACGGCACTGTCGGCCTGCTGCGCTCCGTGGCTGTAACGCCGTCCGCTCGGGGGCAGGGCGTCGCCGCGCAGCTGGTGGACGCCGTACTGGACACGGCCCGCGCACAGGGCGTGGAGGCGATCTATCTGCTCACGACCACTGCCGGAACCTACTTTCCACGCTTCGGCTTCACACCGGTGCCCCGCTCAGCGGCCCCGGCGGCACTGCTCGCGTCCCGTGAATTCCAGGATGCCTGCCCCCAGTCCGCTTCACTGATGTCCCTCGTGCTCAAGGAGCATTCCATGACCCAGTTGCAGACCATTCCCGGCATCACCGATCCCACCCAGACCCAGACGCTGATCTCGAACCTGCGTTCCCAGCCCCAGCGGCCCCTGGAGTTCTGGCTGCATGGCTCACCGCTCATCGGCCCCGGCTACCACGTGACCGAGGTCAAGGCCGTCACCATCGAGGCCATGGACTGCGGCGGCAAGGCAGCCACCTGGCGCGAAACGATCATCCAGCTGATGGACGGGAGCGCCCAGGACGCCGAGGGCGGCTTCATGACCGCACGTAAGTTCCTCGCCATCTACGACCGCGTCACGGGCCGGATCCCGGTGCGGAACGAGGCCGAGGTTCGCATCGAGTACGGTAACGACGCTTCGCCTGCGCTGCAATATCACGTCAGCCACGTCGAGGAGCAGGCCGGGCGAACCATCGTCCACCTGCGGACACCTGGCGTGCAGTGCAAGGCCGGGGAAGCCTGCGGGCTGCCGGTGGCCGAGGCGCAGGGTGAAGGCTGCGCACCGAACAGCGGCTGCTGCGTGCCCCAGGCCCCCATCAGCCTGCAGTGACTTCCCCGTTCCCCCGCCAGCGTCGCCTGATCTGGACGCTGGCGCTGCTCTCGACTGCCGGGTACGGCGCGCTGTATTACGCGCAGCCGCTGCTCGCGGTCGCCACCGAGCACACCACCGGCTGGAGCCGCGCCCAGACCAGCCTGGCCTTCACGGCCGCATTGCTCACCAACGCGGCCCTGGCCCCGGTCGTCGGCCGCGCGGTCGACCGCGTCGGGGGCAGGGCGCTGATCAGCGGCGGCGCCGTCCTGGGCGCCGCTGCCCTGATCCTGATGGGCCTGCAGCCCAGCTACCCGGGCTTCGTGGTGTGCTGGATGCTGGTGGGCGTGGCCATGACCCTGACGTTCTACGAGCCCGTGTTCACGGTGGTGGCGCAGCAGTTCCAGTCTGCCGACCGGCGGCGCGCCACCCTCACGATCACGCTCATCGCCGGGCTGGCGAGCACCATCTTCGTGCCGCTCACCAGCGCTGGCCTCCAGGTCGGCGGGCTGACGGTGGCCCTCGGGATCCTCGCGGGCCTGCTGCTGCTCACCGCTGGGCTGGGCTGGAGCGTGCTGCCCCGGACCGCCACGCGAGAGCCCCACGCACGCCCCGTGTCGGCGCCGTTTGCGCCGGACCCGGCCTTTCGTCAGCTGGCGCTGAGCTTCACCCTGGCGCGCGTCGTCTCGGTGGGCACCGGTCTTCAGCTCGCGCCCCTGCTCCTCGCGCGGGGAGAAGCGCCCGCGGTCGCGGCCGCACTCGCGGGTCTGATGGGACTCGCGGCCCTGCCCGGCCGAGTGCTGTTCGGGCCGCTGCTGAGGGCGCTCGGCATTCACCGGCTGACGGCCGCGCTGCTGGTGCTGCTGGGCCTCGGGCCACTGCTGCTGGCCACCACCTCCTCGGTGTGGCCTGCTGCCGTCGCCATCACGCTCTTCGGCCTGGCGAACGGGGCCCTCACCCTGGCCCGCACCGAACTGCTGCTGGGCCTCTATGACGCCCGGCTCTTCGGGACCGTGAATGGGCGCCTGGCCGCGCCGGTCAACCTGGCCCAGGCACTGACCCCGTTCGGGGTGGGCCTGCTGTTCAGCTCGAGTGGAAGCTACCTGCCCTCGCTGTGGGGACTGACGTTCATGGCAGCGCTGTCCGCGTGGGCCCTGCTGCGCGCCCCGCACCGTGGCTTGATCCCTGTCTGAGTCACTCGCAGAGCGAGGCGTCCTCGTGGGCGTAACGCACCGGATCATGAAAGACCTCGGTGAGCATCCGGCCCCCCAGCTGGAAGAGGCGGGCTTCACACAGGGAGTAGTAGATGTTCTTGCCGCGCTGCTCAGCTGTGACCAGCCCCGCGTCGTTTGATGGCTTGACCATCCAGAGAACGAGTGTCGTCTGAGCAATGGATCTCCCAGCGCTGCAGTCGGGTTGCCAGACTCTCAACCTTCGTTAGAAGCCTTCAGGCAAAAGTGCTGACCTCGCCAGTCGGTCACAGTGCCGTGACACCCTCAGGCCTAGGCTGCCGTCATGGACGTTCCCCAGCCGGTGTTGCTCCTGGTGGTGCCTGCCGACTGGGAGGCAGACCCGAAGGGCGTCACTGAGCTCCGCCGCTGTCTGGGCGAGGACCACAGTGGCCGGCTGATGCTCAGGATGGCCACCACGCCCCTGCGCTCCCCGCTGGCCCATTACTGTGGGCTGTGGGGCCGTGCCGAGCTGCGCCTGGCGCGACGTGACCTGGCTCCGCGCATTGAGGCCGCCTTCTCCAAGGCGGTGTGGCCGGATCTGGGGGCCGCCGGCTGATGTGCGGACGGGCTGACGATCACTTCGGACCCCGGGCATGGGGCACACTGGGCGAACTGTTCGGGCCGCTGGGCTGGGAGCCACAGATCCGGCGCGACGAGGTGCGCCCCACGGATCCGCTTCGCTTCGTGCGGCGCGCTCAAGGAGGCTTTGAGGCTCCCTATGGACGCTGGGGCCTGGTCCCGGCCCGGATGTCGCTGGACGAGGCCAAGCGCTACGCCACCTTCAATGCCCGGGTGGAGAGCCTGGAAGATAAGCCCATGTTCCGGGCGGCCTTCCAGAGCCAGCGCTGCGTGATCCCGCTGGCGGGCTTCTGGGAGTGGCCGGTCCGTGGAGGGGTCAAGACCCTGGTCAGGATCGCCCGGAAGGATGCAAGGCCACTGCTGGTGGCCGGACTGTGGAATCGCACCATGACGCCGGATGGGCCGCTGGAGAGCTGCACGATCGTGACCCGGCCACCGACGCCGGATCTGGTGGAGGTGCATGACCGGATGCCGGCCCTGCTGCTGAGCAAGGACCTTGAGGCGTGGCTGGATGCGCCCCCGCACCAGGCCCGCGCCGCCGTTCTGACCAGCTGGCCGCCGCGCATCCTGACCGTCACCCCCGTCTGAGCAGGGTGGGGGCGGTTAGATAAGGCTGGAGCCAGGCGCACTTCTCTCCTGCCCGTAGTGAACGCGAACAGCAGCGTCCTTGGCTTCCGCGAACGGTGTGCTGCAAACCCGAATGACGAGCTTCATCGACAAGTGCCCAGCACATACGATTCCGTGGTGGTGGCCCGATCGCGTTGGAGTCCACATGCCGCGTTCCAGACAGGGTCCATCTGGACAACGGGGAGACACGAGACGGGGGAGTCCCGGCGCAGGTTGCCGTGCCAGGGCGCGGACGAGATGGCAGGCGTGGCATGGGGCAGGTTCTAGAGGAACGCAAGCGCACGGTCTGCCGAGATGCGCAAAGGCCCCGAGGTCGTCTGACTTGCAGCAAGGCCGATACGGAAAAATGGTGCGCCCAGCGCAGGTCCAAAGCGATATCGCGGGCAGTCGGGGAACATGGCGAGCCTGTTTTCACGGCAGGAGCCACAGAACCAGTAGTGCAGCATAGATGGCGCGTCACGACGACAACCAGACGACTGCGTAAGGAGTGGCCAACGTATCCCGTTCCAGACCGAAGGAGGGCACCATGCCTCGCAAGAAGGCAAAAGCGACAAAGAAGGAGAATGGAAGGGGCAGCATTGACCAGTTGCCCAGCGGAAAGTACCGCTGGCGCATTACGCTGCGCCGATCCGACGGCACCCCGTATACCAGGACGGGCACCGCGTCCAGCCGCCCAGCGGCCCAGCGGGCGATCGATCTGATGAATGCCGATCATCAACAGGGCAACCTGCCAGAACCCAGCCGAGTGACGATGACGGCGTACCTGAACACCTGGCTCGAGACCAAGCGGCCCGGGCTGGCCCGGAAGTCCATGCACAACTACAGTCGACTGATCGAGTTGCACATCAACCCCCAGATCGGTCAGATCCCGTTGCAGAAGCTGTCGGCGCTCCACCTGCAGGCGCTGTACAACGCGTTGACCACCCAGCGCCTCGGGGACACCCAGCGTCAGGTGCACAACGTCCTGCACGCGGCGCTGGAGCACGCCCTGCGGCTGGATCTGATCAATAAAAATCCGGCGTCCAGGATCCGGCCGACCCTGCCGCGCCGTCAGCCTGGTGACGGTGTCGTTGACAAGGCCCTCACGGCGGAAGAGGTGGACAGGCTGCTCCCGGTCCTGCGGCAAAGCCGCTGGGGCGTTATTTTTGAATTCTTCCTGCACACGGGGCTGCGGCGCGCGGAAGTCTGCGGGTTGAAGTGGGAGCACGTCGATCTGGACAAGGGCACGCTCCGAATCAAGGAGGGTGTGGTCGTCGTGAACGGAAAGGCGGATGTGGACGCGACCAAGAGTCCGCTGAGCGCGCGCCCGCTGAAGTTGACCGCGGAGGCGGTGGACTGTCTGCGCCGTCAGCGGGCGATCCAGGCCCAGGAACGTGACGCCCTGCTCCCTGGACCCATGCAGGGCCACGCGAAGGCCAAGTCGCGTGTCCGGCCCTGGATCGACAGCGGTTACGTGTTCACGGCCCTCTGCGGGACCCGGCTCTATCCCGACGTTCTGCTGCGCCACCTCAAGCGCTTCGGCACTGAGGCAGGAATCAAGAAGGTGGTCAACAATCACGTGCTGCGCCACACATATGCATCGTTGATGCTGCGTGCTGGCGTGCCGATGGAAGTCGTCAGCCAGAAGCTGGGGCACGCCCGTCCCAGCACTACGTCTGATTTCTACCGCACCGTGTACCCCGATGAACATGACGTCTGGGCCCTGGACCTGAGCGACCTCACCAAGCACTCCAAGGACCCCGAGGACCCCAAGAACACCGAGGACTCCGAGGACTCCGAGGATTAAGCCATTCAGATTGCTGCTCTCCAACGGCCGGCCTGTCTCCTTTAAAAGACAGGCCGGCCGTTGGTTCAGCTGGTGGCTGAACAAGACAAAAAGGGGCGGTTTGTCACGCGTCTGTCACGCCAAAAAAAATCCCCCTCGAAAAAGGGGGATTTCGTCGTACTGGACATGGTGCACTCGACTGGATTCGAACCAGTGGCCTGCCCCTTAGGAGGGGGCCGCTCTATCCAACTGAGCTACGAGTGCGGGCAGGTCACGGCCTTGTGAGGCCGCTGGGAGTATAGCAAAGGTGATGGTGGCCGCCAGCCGTCATAGACGGTGCCTGAGAGAAAAATGTAAGCCAGCCTTTCCTACACTGCCCCTGAGGTTCTTTGATGACCAACGCTGTGTACTCCATGACTGTCCACGCTTTGTCGGGCGTCGTCTCGGCCAGGGCGGCAGAAACCATGCTGCAAACGCTGCTGCGTGAGCAGCGCCTGAAGCCTGAGACGGTGACGGCCCAGGACATGCAGCGCATCCTGTCCGGGCCGCTATTGACCCGACTCTCAATGGTGTTGCCCGAAGCGCGCGCCCGCCAGGAGCTGCTGGCTCTGACCCGGCAGCTTGCGGCGGAATATCCCAAAGCGCCCACCCTGATGACCCAGATGGCGCCGTTTGCGGCCTGGGACGACGGCGTGGATGCCAGCGGCCTGTCGCTGGATCATGCGAGCTTAGGCGCCGACGATTTCGAATTCGACGATCCCGAGTATGGGTCCGGGAACACGGGCCGCGTCTACGATCTGAGCGGTTCAGCCGGGCAGGAGGAGTTGCTGCGCGAACTGGCCCGTTTTTCAGGCGTGCAGGGGGTGATGGTCTGCCGAGCCAGCGGCGAAGTACTGCAAAGCCGCGCGATTGCCGGGGCCAGTGGCCTGGGCGGGGTGGTGGCGGCCACAGCGCTGCTCCTCGGCGGCCGGACGCTACGGCTGATGTCGGCGGACCTGGGCGGCCGGACGGTATGTATGCGACCCCTCGGGGAGTACTGTGTGGCTGTGGTGGTCGGTGCCCAGGCCAACGTGGGACGAATGCTGGTGGAATTACAGGGACTTCAGGTGGCTGCATGAAACAGAGCAGGGCAGGACAGGACAGGATCACGGGTTGGCTCACGGCAGCGCTCCTGACCGCGGGGTCGGCGGGCGCACAGGATCTGGGGGCCTACCGCGCGCTGGCTGCCGATCTGGACGGGGCTGTGACGGCGCGCACCACCTCGGCGGCCCTGGCGCTGAGCCGGCTGGACGCGGCAACTCCCAATCTGGAGAAGCTGGCCCCCAGCCTGAGCAACCGGCAGCTGGTGGCCGGGTTGCAGGGCGCCCTGGACGGTGCCCGTGGAGCACTGGCACGCAGTCCCGCGGAACTGGAGGCCCAGATCCTGCTGGCACGCGGGTTGATGCGCAAAGCGCTGTACGACCAGACCTTGAGTCGACTGGCCAGCACGCCACTCAACGGGACAGCACAGTTGCGGTTGCTGGCAAGCGAGTTCGGGTTGAGCGGGGAAGCGGCCCAGGCTCTCAGCAACGACGGCGCGGCGGGCCGCCTGCCCAGGGTGGCCTGGCGGGTGCAGCGTGAGGCGGCGCGCAAGATCTCGGAGGCCCTGAACGCGGCCCAGCCCACACAGTCTTCCGACACCTACCTGAACCTCGCGCGCGGCATGGCCTGGTTCACGGCGGTTCAGGACGCGTCTGGTGCGAGCGAGCTGAAGGTCTCACAGTTTGGTGACGCGCTGCGGCAACTGACAGCGGGCGACGTGGCCGCCCTGCGCACCTCACTGACTGCGCTGCGCCAGGGCAACAGCGTGTTCCTGTCTTCACTTGCCCTGCCGCCCAGTGGCGCGGCGCAGGCCACGCCAGTTGATCCGGTCACGGCGACGCCAGGGCCAGCCTCTGCACCCGTTACCGTGACTTCCGGCCCTGCATCGACCACGGCTGCCCAGACCCGCCCCACACCCGCCGGCCGCACAGTTGCGCGCCTGACCACGACGACCACGGGTGAGATTTATGCCGCGTTGGGCCGGGCACTGTCGGCGGCTGGCCACGGTAATTCCTCACAGGCCCGTCAGCAACTCGGCCAGGCCACAACGGCGCTGGCCAAAGCACCGCCCTCGCTGCGCAGCGCACAGGGCTATGACACGCTGGTGTTCGATCTGGGTGCGGCACAGGCCCGCGCGGCGCTGCGCCCAGAGGACGTCCAGGTGCTGATTGCCACCCTCACTGCGCTGGAACAGCGGGCCGCCGGACAGCCCACCAGTGCGCTCGATAGCGTGTCCGCCGGGGTGTCGCGCGGCTTCGGAGGTTGGCTGCGGGTGCTGGTCTTCGCGTTGCTGGCGCTCCTGGCCTTCGTGCCGCTGTATCTGCTCAATCTGGCTTTTGGCGGACGCAACACGTTCTGGCGCGCCATTGCCGCCGGGCTGGCCCTACTGCTGCTGCCCGCATTTCTGGAGGGGCTGTTCGGGCTGCTGGGGGCCATCGGGGATCTGAGCGGTATCGGCACACTGGCGGCGGCGAGCAACTTCACGCTGACCCAGAACGCCTACGGTCTCCCCCTGTGGGCCCTGACGGTGGCGCTGGCCATCGGCCTGAGCACCTTCGGCTTCCGTGGCCTGTGCCAGCAGTTCGGACTCCTGGGCCGCCGCAGCGCACCGACACAGGACGTTGCCGCTGCCCAGAGTCTGGACTGGGATGAGGACCTGTGATGACTTGCATGCCGCGTACAGGACTGCGTTCAGACCTGCCTGAGCGGCATGTTGGGTGGCAGACAACGATTCACCCGATTCTGTGGACTCTGCCGTCCACATGGCGACCATGACGGCGGGACTGCACCAGCTGCCGGTGAAGATGCTGGGCGATCTGATCTCGCCGCGCGCGCTGGAACGAATCTTGCAGGACGCTGCCACATCGCGCGGCGTCACGCCGGGCGGCATGGACCCGCAGACCCTGGAAGACATTCTCAAGCGCGAGGTCTTCAAGCGGTTGCAGCTCAGCGTTCCCGCGCCGCTGGCCAAGCGCCGCGTGTCCGAGGTGCTGACCGAACTGTCGCGGAGCACCCAGGAGCGTGCGCCCCTCAACGATGCCGCGCTGGACGGTCTGGAAGAACACGCGCGCCGCTTCACGCTGTACTTCGACTGGCCGGAGACCCAGCGCCTGCGCGGTGTCCTGGGTGTGGCCCGCCAGGAGCAGGAGGCAGGCCGCGACATTGCCGCCCTGGTCCAGGAGGGCCGTGACCTGACCGCGCAGATGGACCGCCGGCTGCAGGAGGGGCTGGTGGTGCAGGCCCAGGATCTGGCCGAGCTGCGCGCCATCTTCACGCGAGTCCAGGGCCTGGGCAGCCGCGAGGTGCGCCGTCTGGACACCCTGATCGCTCAGATCGACGAGGCCCAGACGCAGGGAACGCTGGTGCCCAGCGAGGTGGACCGCGCCCGCGCCCTGACCTACACCCTTCGCAAGCTGCTGGAGTCCTCGGTGGTGCAGGGCCTGGGAGGTGGGGACAGCGCCGAGGGTGCGCAGGCCCGCGTGCTGGAGCTGGAGCGTGAGCATGCCCTGCAGACCATCAGCGCCGCCGAACAGGAATTTGCCGCGCTGCTGCTGGTACGCCCTGAATTGCGCGAACAGCTTGAAACGTTGCGCGGGGACTCCGCGCAGCGTCCGCTCACGGCTCAGGCTCTGGAGAGCTGGACCGGGACCCTGCGGGCCGTGCTGGCCGAGGTCCTGAACGAACAGCGGGCTGAACTGTCCAGCCTGGAGCGCGACCTATCGGGCCAGCCTGCGGGCGCAGGAGTGCGCGTGTCGCTGGACGCCGCCCGCCATCTGCTGGACGGTGGCACCCTGGCCACCGACGAGCTGCGCGCTCTGGGCACCGCGCGCGGCGCGCTACAGGCCAGCCCCGACGGCGCGGGTCTCAGCGGTGAGGCGGGGCTACACGCGGGCCGCGAGCTATTGGACATCGAACGCACCGCCCGCGATCTGCCGGGCGCCGCCGCAGAGCTGGCCCCGCTGCTTGCGGCGGCCCAGACGGCCCTCGCGCAGGGGCGGCCGGTGGACCTGGACGCGTTGTGGGGGGTCTTGGAACGGCACATGGGCGCGGCCGCCCAGGAGCGCGAGAGTTTCGATGACCGTGCCGACCGGATCGTGGCCGAGTACGACGCGGTGCGTGGTCTGGCAGGCGAGACCACCCAGCGTCTGGGCCGCCTGGCCGACACCCTGCGCGCCCAGCGCCGGCTGGGGCCGATGAGCGCCACGGCGCGTGCCCGTTACGCCCAGACGCTGAACGACGCCGAGACCCTGCTCGCCGAAGCCCAGGCCGAGTACCGTGCCGCCCAGGAGGTCACGGCCACCTTCGGCAACGACGCCCTGAGCGGCCTGCTGGGTGTCTTCGAGTTTGGCGCCCTGGAGGAAGAGGAGCCCACGCCCGCTGCCGAGGTCTGGACCTTGCAGGGCTGCATGCTCCTCAGCGGTCCTAAAGATGAGATCACGGTGCCGCTGACCAACCTGATCACGCTGGCCGAGGATATGAGCGTCACCGAGCTGACCATGCACAGCGCCGGATACCATTGGAAAGCGCAGCAGGACGCCCAGGGCTTGTGGCAGGTGACCCGCACGCGGCGCTAGCATCAGCGGCGATGTCTGCTTTTCCGGTTGATCCTGGCCTCCTCGAACCTGGTGGCTCCCGCCAGCTGCGTGGCCCTGAGGAGCAGCGGCGCTTTGGCGCGTCCCTCGCCACGGCGCTGCCTCCTGCCGCGGTCCTCTTTCTGGAAGGTGAGCTGGGAGCAGGAAAGACCACGCTGACCGCTGGACTGATCGGCGCGCTGGGCTTCGTGGAAGCCGTCACCAGCCCCACCTACGCCCTGATTCACGCCTATCCCACCCCGGCGGGCCGCGCGCTGCACGTGGATGCCTACCGCGTGCGCGACGTTCAGGAACTGTACGAACTCGACCTTGAGGATCTGATTGCGGGGAGCCGCCTGAGCGTTATCGAGTGGGGCGAGCGTCTGTACGACGATTATCCTGACGCGCCGATCCTGCGGCTGGAGCATCTGGACGGAGAAGAAGACGTGCGGCGGGTCACACGGCTGCGCTGAGGGGTTCAAATCACGTCCGTCTGCGTTCCCACTTCCCAGGCTATGATACTCAGATCGGTCACGCCCATACCGTGTACGGCGGCCACGGCCTCGCCCACGGCAGGCTGCGCCAGATGCGCTTCCATGTCTGCCAGGCTGGCCCATTGCTCGGTGATGATGAAGTGGCCTGGCAGTTCCAGATCCTCGGACACCAGATACAGCTGGCAGCCAGCTTCCTGTCGGGTGGCCTGAGCGATCTGGCGCAGCAACTGGCGAATGGCGTCGGCGTGGGCCACCGGAGCGGTCAGGGTTCCGTGGGACAGGATCATGGAGAGTTCTCCTTCGACGGTGGACGTGGCGGCGCCAGCGGGGAGGTCGATTGCATTGTGGACCCCTCGCCGGGCCAGGCTGGATGGGGATGGGAGACTCAGGCTAGCACCGAGAATCGGGCCAAGTGGTCTGAATGCAGACGGTTGTGTTGATAAGAGATTCAGACCGTTGTCAGCAGCTCCTCAGTGCAGCGGTACGTGCCCCGGAAAGCCAATTACCCAGTCCAGGAGGTCACCCACCATTGCGCTGGCCGTGATCATGCCGCCCGCGCCCCCGCCGGCAAAAACGAGCGTGCCGCATTCCTCGCCCTCGTAGACCAGGGCGTTGCGGCCTGTGCCGGCCGTGCACAGCGGATGGGTGTCCGGCAGCCGCTGCGGCGCGACGGTGGCTTTCCAGCCGTCCCCCTGCCGCTGCAGTTCGGCCACCAGCTTGATGCATTCGCCGGCGGCGCGGGCATCCTGAATGTCCTGCTGAGTGATGTGCTCGATGCCCTGCACCGCGACGGCGCTGTACGGAAAGTTACCGTCGGCGCAGAAGCGGGCCAGCACCGCCAGCTTGTGTGCGGTGTCGAAGCCGCCGACATCCAGGGTGGGCGGTGTCTCGGCGTAGCCCAGCGCCTGCGCCTCGGCCAGCGCGGCGGCGTACTCCCTGCCCGCCTCCATCTGGCTCAGGATATACAGGCATGTGCCGTTCAGCACCGCTTGCAGCCGGGTAAAAGTGCTGGCCCGCAGAACGGTGCTCATCGGGCCGATCACCGGGGTCCCTGCCATCACGCTGGCCTCGTAATACAGACTTCCGGCTAGAGCGTAATCGCGTAACACGTCCCAGCGCTCGGCCAGCAGCGCCTTGTTGGCGGTGATCACCGGGCGGCCCGAGCGCAGGTACGGCAGCAGCATGGCCAGCGGACGGTCCACACCGCCCATCGCCTCGATGACCACGCCGCATTCCTGCAGAAAGCCGGGATCGGTGGTCACGCGCGTCCCGGGCGGCACATCGCGGACCTTGTTCACATCGCGCACCAGCACGCCGGACACTTCGATCTTCACACCCAGGTCGCTGAACACGCTCTCCCGCCGTGCGATCAGGTTCAGCACGTCCTGGCCGACGGTGCCGCTGCCCAGGACGCCCACAGTCACAGTTCTCATGGCCTTCACCTTAACGCGGGTGGCTGGACGCGGGCCGGGCCGGGTTAGGTGTGGGGCAGCGCAGCAGGACAGGGTGTGACCCTGCTCCAAGTCGTCTAGCCGGAGGGACGCTAGACTGACCACATGCTACCTGTGTCAAAAGTCTCCCCGCCGGCGGCCTCTCCGTCGGTTGAGGGTCCGCCGCGCCTCCCTGCGCCGTGGGCCGTGTATGAGTCGTGAGCTCGCGTCTTCAGGAACTCCAGGCCGAATTCGGGCTGGTGGAGCGCCGTCTGGGTGACCCGGCGGCGCTGGCGGACGGGCGCGAATACGGCAAGCTGACCCGACGCCACCGCGAACTGTTGCCCCTGGTGACGCTGCTGCGCGAGCGTGACGGCCTGCAGAGCGATCTGGTGGGGGCGCGCGAACTGCTCTCCGACCCCGACATGAAAGAGTTGGCGGCGGGAGAGGTCGAAACCATCGAAACCCGCCTGGGCGAGATCGAGGCCGAGCTGGAAGTCCTGCTTCTGCCCACCGATCCCGACGACGCCAAGGACGTGATTCTGGAATTGCGAGCCGGCGCGGGCGGGGCGGAGGCCGGGCTGTTCGTGACCGATCTGCTGCGAATGTACGTCCGTTACGCCGAGGGGATGAACCTCAAACTGAATGTACTGGACGCCAACGAGAGCGATCTGGGCGGCGCGAGCAAAGTTGTGGCGGAAGTGACCGGTGACGGCGCTTTCCGCGCCTTTAAATGGGAGAGGGGCGTCCACCGCGTCCAGCGCGTGCCCGCCACCGAATCGGCGGGGCGCATCCACACCAGTACCGTGACCGTGGCCGTGCTGCCCGAGGCCGAGCAGGACGAGGTTCATCTGGACCTGTCGGAAGTCCGTATCGACGTGTTCCGCTCACAGGGTGCGGGCGGGCAGGGCGTGAACACCACCGACTCCGCCGTGCGGGCGGTGTACCGCGCCGGAACCCCGGACGAGATCATGGTGGTCTGTCAGGATGGGAGATCGCAGATCAAGAACCGCGAGAAGGCGCTGGTGGTGCTGGCCTCGCGTCTGGCTGAGCGCGAACGCGCCTCCCGCGACGAGCAGGAGCGCAGCGAACGCGCCTCGCAGGTGGGCAGCGGCGACCGCAGCGAGAAGATCCGCACCTACAACTACCCGCAAAACCGCGTGACCGATCACCGGCTGGAGGGCGACGACAAGAACCACCCGCTGGACAGCGTGATCAACGGCGCGCTGACGCCGGTGGTGGCGGGGCTGGCCCGTGCCGAGAAGGAACGGCAGTTGCTGGCGATGGCAGACCAGGATGGGGGCCCAGCTCGAAGTGGACAGTATGGCGCGGCGTGACCTTCTGGTGGCGGCGGGCATTCTGCGGGACCGCTTCGGGCGGGTGCTGCTGGTGGGCAACGACTGGCAGGGCCATGGGCGCGTGCGCCACACACTGCCCGGCGGCGTCGTGGAGAACGGCGAAACGCTGCCTGAAGCCCTGTACCGCGAGATTTTCGAGGAAACCGGTCTCAAACTGACTGGCATTCTCCATATGGCCTACACCGTGCACATTGAGGACGAGCGCCGGGGTGAGCGCGCCATTGCCGTCGCCTTTGAGGCCACCTGGGACGGATTGCTCAATCCCGCCGATCCGGACGGCTTTATCGTCGAGGCCCGCTTCTGCACCCCCGAGGAGGCGCTGGAGAAGCTGGAATCCCCGCCCATGCGCGAGCCCCTCAGCGACTTCCTGAAGACCGGGGAGCCGGGGCGCTTCTACGCCTTCAAGGGCTGGGACGGACGCGGCGGCCTGCGGATTCCCGCCTTGAAACCCCGTTCGTGAAGGGTGAGGGGTTCGTTACCTCCTGGAGTGGAGGTAAGGACAGCGCCCTGGCTTTCTACCGCACCAGAAGGGCGGGAGGCGTGCCGCTGGCCATCGTTAATGTGCTGGACGAGACCGGGCAGCGTTCACGTTCCCACGGCCTGCGTCCGGAGATTCTAGAGGCTCAGGCGGCGGCGCTGGGCGTGCCGCTTCGCACGGCGAGGGCCTCCTGGGCCAGCTACGAGGCCGAGTTCACCACACTGTTGGCAGGTGCGGTGGTGGACGGTGCGACAGCCGCTGTCTTTGGAGATATTGACCTTGCTGCCCACCGGGACTGGGAGGAGAAGGTCTGCAGGGCGGCAGGGCTGCGCGCCAGTCTCCCATTGTGGCTTGAACCGCGCCGCGCCCTGGTGGACGAACTGTTGGGCCTGGGCTTCCGTGCCCTGATTGTGGCCGTCAAGGAAGACGCCCTGCCCGCACGGTTGCTGGGCAGGACGCTGGACGCCGGAGTGGTGGCCGAGATTGAGAGCTTGGGGGCTGACGCCTGCGGCGAGAACGGCGAGTATCACACCGTTCTGGTGGATGGCCCGGATTTTGCCAGGCCGCTTAATCTCGTTCCCGGCCCGGCAGGCATCCACCACACGGGTGAGGGGCCTTTCAGGGTAGCGACGCTGGATCTGGTGCTGGCCTGAAGGGACGCGCAGCAGCGTGGGGCTTCAGTCGTAGTCCACCGACAGGACTTCAAACTTTGCCGTTCCCTTGGGCAGTTGCACGGTCACCGTATCGCCCTCACGTTTGCCCGCCAACGCCTGCCCGAAGGGGCTGGCATCGCTGACCCGGCCCTTGGGCACGTCCACCTCGTAGGTGCCCACCAACTCGAACAGTCGCTCGTTGCCCTTCTCATCGCGCACCCGGATCTTCGCTCCCAGGCCCGCGCCCTTGCTGGCGTCGCCCTCGATGATCTCGGCGCGCTCCAGCTGGTTCTCGATCTCAGCGATGCGGGCCTCGTTCTCGCTCTGCTGCATGCGGGCCTCGTCGTAGGCGGCACTTTCGCGCAGGTCGCCGTCGGCGATGGCGATGCCCATGTACTCCGAAATCTGCTCGCGGCGCACGGTCTTCAGATGGTGCAGGGTTTCGGCCAGCTTGTCGTAACCGCGCTGGGTCATGGTGATGCGTTCCTGAGTCATAGAACTTCCAGTATACGGTGTTCCGTTCAAACCCTGTCATCGTGGGCCCGTGAAGGGCCAGTGTTTTGTGAAGGCCCCGTTCAGCGCTGGCGCACTCCGCACGCCTAGGCTGCCAGACATGACCCGTTATGACGATGACCGCGAGATCAAGGGCGAGCTGCAAGAGGATGGCGCGGACGCTGGGATCCTACAGGATAAGATGATCGCCGAGGACGTGTTAAGACAGGACACCAAGGCTGACCGCCGCAATCCCAACGACGAACCCGGTTTCATGGACGGCATCCGGGGTGACTGGGACGGCGAGATTCGTGAGGGGGACCCCAACAGCCTGACCGGCGGGGACCTGGGCGGTGAGGAACACGGTGGCGAGGGCGTGACCCGCAGCGGCGGCGTGGACGGTGGCCCGGCCCGCACTCATCCTCTGCCCGGCGACAAGAGCTGAGGCTCAGCGGAAAGCGGCGGCCCCAGGAGCTGTAGCGGGGCCGCCTCATTCGTTTAGCGCCGTTCCACCCCAGTGTCCAGCGCTGCCGCCATCGCCTCCTGCGCGCGTTGCTGGCGGTCGTCAACTTCCACCGCCACCCGCTGACCACTTTCCAGGTCCATCACGAAATGATCCCCTTCCAGCCGAACCCGCGACAGGATCTGCTCTTCACCTTCGGGACGGGTGGCGGCCCGTAGTTCTACATAGCGGCGCATCGGAGTGCGGATCACCTTGGGCGCCAGGATCTCTTCCACCTGAAAGATGCCGCCTGAATTGTTCATGGTCACGTTGATCAGGACTGGAGTGTTGCGGCCCCGTTCGATCACCACCTCATCAACGGCCAGCGCGCTGATTGAGTGGATGTCCACGCTGCCCAGTGAGAAGGCCTTGCGCCCTCGTCCCTTGGTGATGTCGGTGCCGTCGGCCACGGCAGTGATGCCGCCTTCCAGAGTCAGCGGTGGTGGATTCAGGTCGTGACAGTTGATTGAGCTCAGGATGAACGAACGCACCTTGGCCCGCTTGAAGGCATCAGGGTACAGCGGTCCCATGATCCGCTCCAGAATCGGCAGCGCCAGGGCGACGCCGTGCTGCTCGTGTGAGACCCGGTGGATCTGGTTGCCGATGTCATGCAGCATGGTTCCTAGGATCACGGCCAGATACACGTCATCGGCGTCGCCCACCCCCGAATCCATGATGTCGGGTTTGACCCCGCCCTCCAGCAACAGCTCGGTGATGGCGAGGCTGGCGGCCCCGGTGATAAAGGAATGGACCCGCCCGTGGTCGTTGTAGCCTAACTTCCGCATGGTGATGTAGTTCGCCATATCCCAGTGGGCCAGCGCCTCGGGGTCGCTGGCCAGGGCCGTGTAGGCGGCCAGCGCACGCGGAAAGTCTTTCAGGTCCGCCCGGATGGCGGCGTCGGCCTCCGCGATCAGCTTGGAGCGCGGCGTGGTGAACTCGACGACACGGCCACTGGGGTCCTTGGGGTTGGCTTCAGTAGTCAGCGTCGGCTCGGCCTGTACGCCCTCTACGTCCTGCACGGTGCCCGCCTGCACACTTAATTTGAACTTCTGATCGGCCCGCCGCGAGAGTTTCTGGTCGAGGCGCGTGGCGTCACTCACCCTGAAAATCTGCCCGGCGCTTGTTCAGGAAAGCGTCCACCCCCTCACCAAAATCCTTGGTGGCGACCAGCAGTCCGAACAGGTCTGCCTCGACCTCCAGCCCGGCGTCCAGCGTGGTGTCCAGGCCCCGGCGCACCGCTTCCTTGACCAGCGACAGAGCAATCGGGGCGTTCTTCAAGATGGATTCGGCCACCTCGCGCGACTTGCTCAGGACATCGTCGGCCACGTAATTGACCAGGCCCATGCTCAGGGCTTCCTCAGCCCCGACCTGACGGGCAGTGAGCATCAGGTCCAGCGCGCGGCCTGCCCCGATCAGGCGCGATAGACGTTGTGTGCCGCCGAAACCCGGCAGCAGGCCCAGCGTCACCTCTGGCAGGCCTAGCTTTGCGCGCGTGGACGCGACACGGATGTCGCAGGCCAGGGCCAACTCCAGCCCGCCACCCAGCGCAAAGCCGTTGATGGCTGCGATCACCGGGATGGGCAGCGTGGCGATCCTGTGCATGACATCCTGCCCAGCCAGCGATAGTTCGCGGCCTGCATACACGCCATCCAAGGTCTTGAACTCGGTGATGTCCGCCCCCGCGACGAACGCCCGGTCCCCGCCCCCGGTAATGATCAGCGCGCCCACCTCGGCGTCCTCGACGATCACGTCCACTGCTGCACTGATCTCGCCCAGGGTCTCGGCATTCAGCGCGTTCAGCGCTTTGGGGCGATTGACCGTCAGAACCGCAAGAGGGCCGTGGCGATCAATCTGCACATTCTCAAATTCCAGCTCGTCCAGTTGCGTCATGGCCCCACTTTGACATGCTATAGGCACGCTGAACTGCACATCAATCTCAGTTCCTAGTCACACGGGTCCCCTTCTAGTTGCGTCAGAATCCGTTCTCTGAATCTCAACAAAAGCACACGATTCACCTTGTCCCTGTCCTTAGAGTTGTATTGTTAAAAACCGCACATGAGGATCAGTTCATGAATTCCAGTCAGATTCCTCTTCTACATCCTCTGGAACATGGTCTTGGGAAAAGCTGCTCAAGGAGCCTTTTCTGCCATTACATCCTATAAAAACCTTTGTTCGGCTCTTTCCACACGAGTCCGTCCCAGGAGGTTTCCCCGACTGACTGATCAAAGAGTCAAAAGGGATCGTTGCCGGATTCACAAAGTCCTCACGTCTTGCTCCTACGGTGACAGTAGGAAACAGGAGGAAAACTCTGTAATCAGCAGTTGGTCCTGTCCATCATCTCTAGGAGAACATCACATGCGTAAATCCCTTATTCTGATCTCAACCCTTGCCCTGAGCCTCGGCGTCGCCGGAGCGCAGGACACCGCGCCTGCCACCAGCCCCGTTCCCGTGACCCTGACCGACGTGCCTGCTGGGCACTGGGCTAAGGACGCTGTGGACCGTATCGTGCAGTGTGGCCTGATCCAGGGCTTCCCCGATGGCACCTTCCGTGGCAATGAGAACCTGACCCGTTACCAGGCCGCCCTGATTTTCTACCGCCTTCTGCAGACTGGCGCACTGAGCACCTGCGGCATGAGCCAGGAAGACATGACGACCGTCGCCAACGGTATGCAGGAAGTCAGCACCGAGATGGCTGCCATTGCAGGCCGCTTGACCGATCTGGAGAAGCTGAACGCTGACCAGCAGGCCCGCATTGACGCCCTGGAAGCCAAAATCAACGAGATGGGCAACGCAGCCGGCAACGCCGACACCGCCGCGCTGACCGCCCGGATTGATGCTCTAGAAGCTGCTGTGCAGAACATCCCTGCTGGCCCCGCCGGTCCTGCTGGCCCCGCCGGTCCTGCTGGCCCCGCCGGTCCTGCTGGCCCCGCCGGTCCTGCTGGTGCTGCGGGCACGACCACTACCGTTACCCCTGTGGCGGTCCCCGACACCACTCCGGTCCCTGGCACCACCGTCGTGATCGGCGAGCCCACCACCGACCTGAGCACGGCGAGCGCCAAGACCCTGTACGCCGGGATCAGCGCCGGAGCCAACTTCGTCAATCCGTCAAGCAACTGCATCAACAACATCCAGAAGAGCAAGGCCGCCACCAATCTGTGTGTCTCCGCTGGTGCAATGATCGGCTCTACCAGCGTGATCGGTCCGGTCGGCGCCCGTGTGTCTGCCCAGTACCAGCCCGGCTTCAATGCCATTCACGCTGATGTGAACGCGACCTATAACCTCAATGCGGGCAACCTGCATCCCTACGTGGGCGCGGGTCTGGGTCTGACCAGCAGCAAATCGCGCACTGCCACCACCAATACCAATGCAACCGATACTTACATCAACGCGCTGGTGGGTCTGGACTTCCGCATTACCGACAGCATCGCTGCGTTCGTGGAAGGTAACGGGCGCTACTACCTGACCAATAAGGGCTTCGGCACGGGTCTGAGCAACGTCCGTAACGATGGCACTGGTACTGACCAGTTTAACGGTAGCACCGATGCTGCTAAAACCACCCGCGGCTTCGGCGGCGCGGTCAAGGCCGGCCTGAAGTTCTACTTCTAATCCCTTTTCTGATCTTCTGAAGCTGGCCCTCGCTTGGGGGTCAGCTCTCTTATGGCTGCAAGAGGAATGCGATGGAAGCGCTGATATGGGGCTGCCGTGCCGCGCTCTCCATCGTCTGCGGCATGTGGCGTTAGACTGTGCCCCATGCGCCTCGTTTCCTTCATTCAGGTGCTGTTGCTGCTGGCCATCCTGGCTTACCTGACCCTGTTCACGCTAGAGAACCCGGATCCGGTGCGTCTGCCTCTGCCGTTCGGACGCGGTGAGCTGTCATTGTCGGTCGGCGTGACCGTAGCTCTGTTCGCGCTGATTGGCGCGGCTTACACCACCCTGCTGCTGCTGCCTCCAGTCTGGCGTGAGCGTCTGCGCCGCCGCCGGGAGCGCCGGGAACGCCGCGCGGTGGAAGAGCGGCTGACCGCCACTCTGCAGGCCCGGTTGGGGTCTCTGCCCACATCAGTCCCAGCCAGGAACCTGCCCGTGCACAGTGATGGTCCATCCGCATGAAGGTGGCAACTTCGGCACTTCCCGCTGCCCAGTGGCTGCTGGCCCCACCTGCCAGCCGTGAGGAACTGCTGGCGGTAATGCGTCAGTGGCGTGTCTCACCGCCGCTGGCGCAGGTGTTACATGGGCGCGGCCTGACCCCAGCGTTGCTGGACCCCCCGCTGGCCCTGACCCCCAACCCGGCCCTGCGCGAGGCGGCGCGGCGCATCGTGGGCGCGGTGCGGCAGAAGAAGCGCATCCGCATTCATGGCGATTACGATGCCGATGGCGTCAGCGCCACGGCGGTGCTGGTGCTGGGCTTGCGGGCGTTGGGCGCGAACGTCCACGGCTTCATCCCCCACCGCCTGAATGAAGGATACGGCGTCCATCCTGACAAGGTGGCCGAGCACGCCGAGAACTGCGATCTGCTGGTCACGGTGGACTGCGGGGTCAGCAATGTGGACGAGGTGGCCGCGCTGCTTGACCTGGGAACCGAGGTCATCATTACCGACCATCACACGCCGGGAGACAATTTTCCGGCGGCGTTGGTGGTGCATCCCAGCCTGACCGACGGCTACGATTCGGCCCTGCACAACCTGACCGGTGCGGGCGTGGCCTACCACCTGCTGTGGGCCATTCACGCCGAGCTGGGGTTGCCTGAGCCAAGATCCCTGAGTGCCCTGGCCACGCTGGGCACCGTGGCGGACGTGGCCCCGCTGATTGGCGAGAACCGCGCCCTGGTACGCGCTGGACTGGAAGCGCTGGAGACCACCGAGTTGCCCGGCCTGCGCGCGTTGCTGGATTCCGGGCGCGTGCGGCGGCCCACGGCGCGGGATGTGGCCTTCGTCCTCGCGCCCAGGATCAACGCTGCTGGACGGTTGGGCGAGGCCGACATTGCGCTGGAGCTGCTGACCACCGCCAGTCGCCATGACGCCGGACGGCTGGCCGAATATCTGGAAACCCGCAACGGCGAGCGGCGTAAGTTGCAGGACGAGATGTTTACTCAGGCTTTGCGGATCGCCGATCCCGCTGAACCCGCGCTGGTGGTGACCCACCCCGACTGGCACGCGGGGGTGATGGGCATCGTGGCGAGCAAGCTGGTGGAGACATACCACAAACCCGTGTTCATCGTGGCGCAGGGTAAGGGTTCGGTCCGCAGCACGCCGGGCATCAGCGCGGTGGAAGGGCTGCGCTACAGCGAGGATCTCCTCAAGCGTTACGGCGGCCACACCGGGGCGGCAGGCTTCTCGCTGGACGAGGCGCAGTTCGGGGCCTTTCGCCAGCGCATCCATGCCTATGTGGGGCAGTTTCCCTCGCCGGTGCCGCGTGTGCGTCTGGACGCGCCGCTGCCCACGCTGGGGGCGACGCAAGAGCTGGTGGACGGGGCCAGCACTTTCGAGCCGTTCGGCGAGGGCCACGCCCCCCCGCTGTGGCATGTACGTGATCAGCTCAGCGACACCCGGCTGGTGGGCAAGCGCGGCGACAGCCTGCAGTTTCGCGTCGGGGCACTACGGGGCATCAAATACGGCGAGGACAACGCCGCGCCGGGAGAACGGGACCTCGCCACGGGGCTGGTGGTCAGCGAGTGGCGCGGGCAGTCCCGGCTGGAGTACCACGCTCAGGCGCTGCGCCCGCCCGCCGGGGTGGCGCTGGATCTGAGTGTTCCCGCGGGGCTTGACCTGCCCCGGCTGAACCCCAAAGACGCCATGCAACGCCTGACTGCTGGGGCCAGCGCATACGCCACTCCAGCAGTGGCCGCGTATCTGCGCGACAATGTCCCGGGGCTCCGGCTGCTGGAAGCGGGCGAGGAGTGGCCTGGTGGCGAGCTGATCCTGTACGCCCTGCCTGCCGAGGCCGATCTGAGACGCTGGCTGCTGTCGTGGGGAAAGCTGGCCTTTGCGCTGGGGCCAAAGACGCTGGCCGAGTTGGAGGGCGCGCTGACGCGTCACCACCTGAGCGCTCCACCTGCCAATCCGCTGGCCGATGCCACAGCGGACGAGGCGCATATGGCCCGCGCTGCCGACGCCTACCGCCGCTGGCAATGGGTGCACCACTGGCGCACTCTGGACGATGCGGGCTGGACGGCCTCGGTATACGCCATGCTGGGGCTGGACGTGCCGAACCGGGAGCCACAACGGTCTCCGGCTACTGAGCTTTAAGGCAGGACCGTGATCCGCCCCGCCGCCGGGTCAAGCCACACCTGCGCGCCCAGTGGCAGGGTCAGTTGCGGGCTGGTGTGGCCGAAATCGAGGTTTGCCACCACTGGCAGGTCCTCGCGCTCTGCCTCGCACAGCACGCGGCGCACCCAGCCGTACAGTTCCTCCACCATTTCGGTTGTGTAGCTCCTTGGGCGGGCCAGCAACAGCCCGGCGGCGCGGGCCAGGATGCCCTGCGCGGCGTAATTTCTCAGCCAGTACCCCACCTGGCGCGGTGCAGGCACGTCCTCGCTGGTTTCCAGCGCCAGCACTGCCCCGTCCCACAACGCTGGTGTGGGCCAGCCAGGGGTGCCGTTTAGCATGTCCAGCACCTCCAGGCAGCCGCCGATCAGGTGACCCTGCACGGCAGCCTCCCCTTGCAGCCACTGCCAGCCGTCGCCCGGCGCGAAGGGGCGCCGCACGCCCTGCAAAGCTGTATCGGCCCAGTCGCTGAAATGCTCGGTCCACTCCGGGGCGGGGGAGAGGTCAAAGGGCTGCGGCGCGTCGACCAGCGCGCGGCGGATGCCCTGGACGGTAAAGGGATGCATCCCGCCGTTCTCAGCCAGATCGGTGAGCAGGGATGGACCGTGGTAGGCCGTGACGCCCGCCCGGAGGAAGGCTAGCAAGGTCACTGTACTGTCGCTGAAGCCCAGAAATGGCTTGGGGTGGCTGTGGATCACTCCCAGGTCCAGGTGGGGCAGCAGCCGTACGCTGTCGTCCCCACCGATAATGCTGAGAAGGCCATCGATCTCGGGGTTCTGAAGCGCCCAGTGCAGATCGTCGGCGCGGGCCTCGGGGTGGGCGGACAGGAAGGCTTCGCCGCGCATGGCATTGGGAGAGGCCACCACCTCCCATCCAAATTCATGTTCTACCTGACGGACGCCCGTCTGATAGCGGTTCATGACTTCGGTTACGAAGCCGCTGGACAGACTCAGGGCCGCTACCCGCGAACCGGGGGGTAACCGGGTGGGGCGAACGAAAGAGGGCGACATGGGCTCAGGGTAACGTCAGCTGCCCCAAGAGGGGTTGTGCCTCTTTCCACCGGACAACTCCACCTGTCCGAACTGGAATCAAATTTGCAAGTAGGTAAGGACCTTCCATTCTTCATCAAAGTGTTATAGCCTCCTAGAACACATCAACGGGTGTTCTTGCCCAGCTCCGGAGGTCTTCCTATGAACGTGAAGAGACTGTCCCGCATTTCCCTTGCCGTCGCCGCCGCCCTGACTGTGGGTCAGGCCTTCGCCGCCACCCGTGGTGGACAGATGGTGTTCGGGCGCTACGCCGACTCGCTATTTCTTGACCCGGTGCTCAACGATGCCAACCTGGACATCTGGATTCTGACCAACCTGTACGACACCCTGCTGCAGCCCACCAACGATGGCAAGGGCGTGCAGCCGGGGCTGGCGAGCAGCTACACCACCGCCAAGGACGGCAAGAGTATGGTCCTGACTCTGCGGCCGGGACTGAAATTCGCCGACGGCAGTGCCCTGACGGCGGGCGACGTAAAATGGTCCCTGGATCGTGCCCGCAACCCTGAAGCCGGGGCCTGGAACAGTTCGCTGGCCAGCATCAGCTCCATCACCGCCAGTGGCAACAAGGTCACGCTGAACCTCAAGCAGCCGGACCCCACCCTGCCCGCCGCACTGGCCACGTTCAATGCCGCGATCATGCCGCAAAAACTCTTTACGGCCGCTCCTGGCAAGAACGACGCCGAGAAGGCCAAGGCCTTTGCCGACAAACCCATAGGCTCCGGCCCGTTTGTCCTGAGCGAGTGGAAGCGCGGATCATACATGGTTATGAAGCGCAATCCGTACTACTGGAAGAAGGGCGACGACGGCAAGGCGCTGCCTTATCTGGACAGCGTGCGCTTCGAGATTATCCCCGACGACAACACCCGCATCCTGAAGCTGCAAGCCGGGGAATTGCAGCTTGCGGAGTTCATCCCTCTGAGCCGCGTGGCCGAACTGAAGGCCGATTCCAGGATCAACATGACGCTGTTTCCGTCCACCAAGGTCAACAGCATCCTGATGAACAACCGCCCCAAGCTGAACGATGGCACCGAGAATCCGCTGAGTGATCCGAACGTGCGTCAGGCCCTAAACTACGCGGCCAACAAGGACGCGCTGATCCAGGTGGTGACCTACGGCACCGGCAAGCCCATGAAGTCGTACATGTCATCCACCACGCCGCTGTTTGACGCCAAGCAGCCTGGTTTCCCCTACGATCTGGCCAAGGCCAAGGCGTTGATGGCCGCCAGCAAGTACAAGAACGGCTTTGAGCTGACCGTGCTGGCCACCAGCGGCAGCGCAGACGATCTGGCCCTCTTGACCGCGCTGCAGCAGATGTGGGGCGCGATTGGCGTCAAGCTCAAGATCGAGCAGCTCGACGCCGCCACCAAGACCGCCCGCTACCGCGCCAACGACTTCCAGATGCGGACGGCGGCCTGGACCAATGACATCAACGATCCCAGTCAGATCACCACGTACTACGCCGTCTTCGACAACATCGAGTCCGTCCACACCGGATTCAAGAGTGCCGAGATCGATAAATTGTTTGCCCAGAGCCAGCAGGAGCTGAACGCGGCCAAGCGCGCCGCCCAGTACCAGCAGATCCAGAGCCTCTACCTGAAGGCCGCGCCCATCGTGTACCTGTACGAGACGCCTTACCCGGTGGCGATGTCCAAGAAGGTCAAGGGCTTCTTCCAGATTCCGCTGGGCAACAACCTCTTCGCCTCGGCTTACCTCGAGAAGTAGGCGGGGAAGCAGGTCCGAGCTTCTGAACTGACGTGATGGACGTTTCGAGCCGCCCCTGACGCCATCCGGGGCGGCTCCCCATTCGTCCCTGGTGGCCTTTGCCCTCTGCTTTCCCCATGGGAGGATCCATGCACGCGAGTTACGTGATCCGGCGCTTGCTCCAGATCATTCCCACCTTTCTGGCTGTGATGCTGGTGGTGTTCTTGCTGGTGCGCCTGCTGCCGGGCGATCCGGCCAGCGCTATTCTGGGCGACCGGGCCACTGCCGAGATCGTGGAGCGCACCAACCGTGAACTGGGTCTGGACCGGCCCCTGCCGGTGCAATTCGGGGTCTTTGTTCGCAACCTGCTCCAGGGGGACCTGGGAGACAGCATCAGCCTCAAGATCCCGGTGCTGCGCCTGATCGGCGAGCGGCTGCCCACGACCCTCTTTCTGACCGTCTACGCCGCCTTGCTAGGCGTACTGATGGCCGTTCCGCTGGCGGTGCTGGCCGCCGTACGCCGCAACACCTGGGTGGACGCACTGATCCGCGCGGTGTTTCAGGTGGGGCTGTCGCTCCCGGTGTTCTACGTGGCGCTGCAACTGCTGAGCCTGCTGGGCGCGCGGCTGGGCTGGTTTCCCATCGGGGGTTACGGCGAGACCTTTGGGGAACACCTGTACCACCTGTTCCTGCCCGCGCTGACCCTGGGGCTGAACCTGGCGGCGATTCTGGTCCGCACCCTGCGCAACAGCATCATTGAGGTCCTGACCGCCGAGTACGTGGACTTCGCGCGGGCCAAGGGATTACGCAGCCGCGTGATCATGATCCGCCACGTGCTGCGTAACGCCCTGATCGCCACCGTCACGCTGCTGGGCCTGAACATCGGCGCGCTGATCGGCGGCGCAGTCATCACCGAGACGGTGTTCGCCATCCCCGGTGTCGGCCGCCTGATGGTGGACGCCATTTTCGGGCGCGACTACCCCGTGATTCAGGGCCTGACATTGACCTTCGCCGTCATCGTGTCGCTAGTTTTCCTGATCACCGATCTGATCCACGCCCGCCTCGATCCTCGTGCGGAGCTGTCATGAAGCACCCTGAGCCGGAACTGGAGTCTATGTCCTGTCCTTTCTCTGTGCCACACGTCAACAATCACACGCCACGCGTTACCTGGAAGGTTTCATGACCACCATGCATTCCCCCGCGCTGGAGGTGGCCGTTCGCCCGCGCCGCCGCTGGCCCAAGCCCACGCTGCTGATCGGGCTGGCGCTGCTGCTTCTGCTGCTCGCGGCGGCGCTGTTTCCGCGCGCGCTGGCCCCCTTCAGCCCCACCGATTTCGATTACGAGGCGCTGCTCAAGGGCCCGAGCGCCAAACACCCTTTCGGCACCGACAATTTCGGGCGCGACGTGCTGAGCCGTGTGATCTACGGCACGCGCACCGATCTGCAGATCGCCGTGTTCACGACCCTCTTCCCCTTTCTCTTCGGCACGCTGCTGGGTGCGCTGACCGGTTACCTGGGCCGCTGGAGCGACGCTGTGGTGGGCCGGATTGCCGATCTGGTGGTGGTCTTTCCCTTTCTGGTGCTGGTCATCGCCATCGTGGCAGTGCTGGGGCCGGGGCTGACCAACATGTACATCGCCGTCAGTGCGGTGGGCTGGGTCAGCTACTGGCGGCTGACACGCGGCGAGGTCATGGCGCAGAAGAAGGCCGAGTACGCGCAGGCCGGACGGGTGCTGGGCTACAGCCCGGGCCGGATCCTGCTGCGCCACCTGCTGCCCAACGCCGTCACGCCCGCCATCGTGTACCTGATGACCGATATGAGTCTGGGCATCCTGCTGGGCGCGTCGCTGGGTTACCTGGGCCTGGGCGCACAGCCGCCGACCCCCGAATGGGGCGTGATGGTAGCCGACGGCAAGAACTTCATGGCCACCGCGTGGTGGATCAGCACCTTTCCGGGGCTGGCGCTGACGCTGGCAGGTGTGACCTTCAGCCTGATCGGAGACGGTCTGGCCGACGCGCTGAGGCCCCGCGCATGACGGCCCCGCTTCTCAGCGTGCGTGATCTGAACGTCCGCATTCCCACGCCCGGAGGGGTCTTGCATGCCGTCCGGGGAGTCAATTTCGACCTGTTGCCCGGCGAGGTGCTGGGCCTGGTGGGGGAGTCGGGCAGCGGCAAGAGCGTGACCCTGCGCTCGCTGATCCGCCTGCACCGCCCGCCGATTGCAATGACGGGAACGGTGGAGTACGGCGGCCAGAATCTCCTGACGGCTTCAGAAGCCAGGCTGCGGGACGTGCGCGGGTCTCAGATCAGCATGATCTTTCAGGAACCGATGTCGGCGCTGAACCCGGTGCTGACGGTGGGCGAGCAGATCGGGGAGAACTTGCGGGAACATCGGGGACTGCGGGGCCGCGCGGCGCAGGAGCGGGCCGCCGAGCTGCTGGACCTGACCGGTATTCCCAGCCCCCGGGCCCGCCTCGCCGACTATCCGCATCAGTTCTCCGGCGGGATGCGCCAGCGGGCCATGATCGCCATCGCGCTGGCCTCCGAGCCGCAACTGCTGCTGGCCGACGAGCCGACGACAGCGCTGGACGTGACCATCCAGGATCAGATTCTGCGCTTGTTGCTGCGGCTGCGCGAGGAACTGCACATGAGCGTCATTCTGGTCACACACGATCTGGGCGTGGTGGCCCAAACCTGTGACCGTGTGGCCGTGATGTACGGTGGCCGCCTGGTGGAGACGGCGGGGGTGCGTGACCTGTTCCACGCGCCCAAACACGCCTACACGCTGGGGCTGCTGCGGAGCCTGCCCGGGGCCGGAGAACATCGCCGTCCCTTGCAGCCGATTCCCGGTGGTCCACCCGATTTGCGGTCCTTGCCGCCGGGCTGCCCCTTCGCGCCGCGCTGCGAATACGTGACCGACGCCTGCCGTGGCCATGAGCCACCGCTGCTGGAGGTCGCCCCGGGCCGCTTCAGCGCCTGCATTCATTACGACAAGTTGCCGGCGCTGAAGGCCAGCCTTGAGGAGGTGGGCGTATGACCGTTCCGCTTTCCGGGGCCACTCCGCCCCTGATGGAGATTCATGGGCTCACCAAGACGTTCCCGGTGGGCCAGAGCTTGCTGGCGCGTTTACGTGGGCAACCACGGCGCGCCGTGCAGGCCCTGACCGACGTGGAACTGACCGTGCGGCGCGGCGAGACGCTGGGCATCGTGGGCGAGAGCGGCTGCGGCAAATCCACGCTGGCGCGGACGCTGGTGCGGCTGTACGACGCGGACAGAGGCAGCGTTCGGTACGGCGATCTGGACGTGCTGACGCTGCGCGGCGCGGACCTGCGGCAGTACAACCGCCAAGTGCAGATGATCTTTCAGGATCCGTATTCCAGCCTCAACCCGCGTATGACTGTGGAGGCCATGCTGCGCGAGGCGCTGAGTGTGCACAGGATGCGCCCACCCGCGGAGCAACCCGCCCGCGTGCGCGAACTGCTGCGGCTGGTGGGCCTGCCGCCCGAAGCTGCGGGCCGCCTGCCGCATGAGTTTTCCGGTGGTCAGCGCCAGCGCATCGGGATCGCGCGGGCACTGGCTCTGGAACCCCAGTGCTTGATTGCCGACGAGCTGGTGTCCGCGCTGGACGTTTCGGTCCAGGCACAGGTGGTCAACCTGCTGCTGGAGTTGCAGGAGCGCCTGGACCTGACCGTACTGTTCGTGGCGCATGATCTACGACTGGTGCGCCACATCTCCCACCGGGTGGCGGTGATGTATCTGGGCCGGGTGGTGGAGGTTTCCGACACGGGCGCGATTTTCACCTCGCCGCGTCATCCCTACACGCAGGCCCTGCTGGCTGCCGCGCCCACCCTTGATCCCACCCAGCGCACGGCGGCCCCGGCCATCACCGGCGAATTGCCCAGCCCGCTGAATGTGCCGAGCGGCTGCGCCTTCCGGACCCGCTGCCCGCACGCCTTTGACCGCTGTGCCACCGAGCGCCCCGCGCTGCTGAAGCTGGCCGATGGCCCGGAGGTGGCCTGCCATCTGTACGATTCCGGCGCCTCTCCCAGCACCGTCCCGCTTAAGGTGGCGACATGAATCTGGGAGCGACTTCGGCAATACTGGACACCGAATCTTTCGGCTGGCCGCTGGGCATCGACCGCAGTCTGGGCGTTCCGGTGGGGGCGCAGCTGCGTGGGCAACTGGAATACGGCATCGCCTGCGGCGATATTCCCCGCGGCGCGCGGCTGCCCAGCGTGCGCGAGCTGTCGCAGGAACTGGGCGTGGCCCACATGACGGTGGCGGGCGTGTACAAGGAGCTGCTGGGGCTGGGGCTGATCGTCACGGCGCGTGGACGCGGCACCTTCGTGGCGGACGTTCCGCAGCCGCCGCCCGGTCCCGATCCGGCACGGTTGACCCGGCTGCTCGCGGACACCCTGGCGCAAGCCGAGGGCGAGGGATATAGCCTGCGCCAAATCGGCGAGGCCATGAACGCCCTGATCGCGCGTGGGGCACGGCCCACGCACACCGGTGTCAACGTGCTGCTGGTGGGCCTGTTTGCCGACGCCACCCGCGGGTACGCGGCGGATGTGCAGGCGATCCTGCCTGCCGGCGACCGGGTGCAGGCGGTCACGCTGGACGATCTGCGCTCCAGGCACGCACTGGAGAGCGCCCAGAACGCCGATGTGGTGCTCTCGCTGGCCCACCGACTGAATGAAACGCGTGCGCTGCTGCCAGGGCGGGAAGTCATTCCGGTGGGCTTCATTCCCTCGCAGCGGACCCGTGCGGCGCTGGCGGCCCTTGATCCCATGATCCGGCTGGCGATTGTGGCGACGTTCGAGGAGTTCCTGCCCACTTTCCTGAGCGGTGTCAGACGTTTCGCGCCGCATGTGTCCGCCGTCCAGGCCACCCACCTGCACGCCAACAATCTGCAGGGTGTGCTGGACGCCTGCGACGTGGCGATCTACGCCACCGGCTCCGAGACGGTCCGGACCCTGATGCCCCACAAACCTGCTCTCGAATACCGACACATCGTCGATCCGCGCGACATTGAGGGACTGGTGCTGCCTGCCGTCGAGGCCCAGAGAGCACCTCACCACACCAAGGAGCCGTTATGACCGCCATCGAAGAGATGAACTGGATGCAACTGGAAGATTACCTGAAGCGGGATGACCGCTGCATCCTGCCGCTGGGGAGCACCGAACAGCACGCCCACCTGAGCCTATGCGTCGACAACATCCTGCCCTCGAAACTGGCCCAGGACGCTGTGGGCGACTCGGGCGTGCCGGTGTTTCCCGTGTTGCCCTACGGCATCACCCCGTATTTCCGGGCGTATCCGGGCAGCATCAACCTGCGGGTGCAAACATATCTGGCCATCGTGCGCGACATTCTGGACGCCCTGCACGAGCAGGGCTTCCGGCGCATCCTGATCGTCAACGGCCACGGCGGCAATACCCCGGCGCAGGGCTTCGCCGCCGAGTGGATGGCCGATCATCCCGGCACGCAGGTCAAGTTTCACAACTGGTGGAACGCGCCGCAGGTCTGGGCCAAAGTTCAGGCCACGGACCCCAACGCCAGCCACGCTTCCTGGATGGAGAATTTCCCCTGGACACGGCTGGATGGTGTGCAGATGCCGGACGAGGAGAAGGCGGCGATTGACCTGAACTACATGCGACTGCTGCATCCGGAAGCCCTGCGTGACTATCTAGGCGAGGGCAATTTCGGGGGACGGTTTCAGCGGCCTGATGAGGACATGCAGGCCATCTGGGACGTGGCGGTGGCGGAAACCCGCGCCCTGTTGGAGGGCGGGTGGGCTGAGTCGTGAGCGAGGACGGATCGCAAAAAATTCTGGTCTGGGGAGCCGGGGCCATTGGCGGCACGATCGGCGCGTATCTGCTGCGGGACGGTTTTGACGTGACCTTCGTGGATGTGGCCGCCGATCACGTCCAGGCCATAGGTGACCGTGGCCTGAGCATTACCGGGCCGTTCGGAGATTTCAGCGTGACCGCGCCTGCCTTCACCCCAGACGCGCTGCAGGGCGAGTGGGACACCATCCTGCTGTGCACCAAGGCCCAGCACACCGCGGCGGCGGCTCAGGCTCTGGCACCCCATCTGGGCGCGGACGGCGTGGTGGTGTCCATCCAGAACGGGCTCAATCCGCTGATCATCAATGAATTCATTCCTCCGGAGCGTGTGCTGGGCAGCTTCGTCAACTTCGGCGCGGATTATCTGGAGCCTGGGGTGGTGCATTACGGCGGACGCGGCGTGGTGGTGCTCGGCGAACAGGATGGACAGCTGACCGGGCGGGCCAGACAGCTTCACGGGGTCCTGCGGCACTTTGAACCCGACGCCATCCTCAGCCCCAACGTGTTCGGCTACCTGTGGAGCAAACTGGCTTACGGGGCGCTGCTATTCGCCACGGCCGTCACCAACGACAGCATCGCCGACGCGCTCGATAGGGAAGAGGACCGCGCCCTGTACACCGAACTGGGCCGCGAGGTCATGCGCGTGGCGCTGGCACACGGCGTGACGCCCGAGGCCTTCAACGGCTTTGACCCGGCGGCCTTTCTGCCGGAGGCCGGCGACGCGGCGGCGCAGCGGAGCCTGGCCGAGATGGTGGCCTTCAACCGCCGCAGCGCCAAGACCCACAGCGGCATCTGGCGCGATCTGGCCGTTCGCAAGCGCACTACGGAGGTGGACGCACAACTGGGCTGGGTGGTGCATTTCGGGCGGCTGCACGGGGTTCCCACGCCGCTCAACGCCCGGCTGATCGAGCAGATTCACGAGATTGAGGCGGGAACGCGCGAGTTGAGCCGGGACAATCTGGCCGAGCTGCGCGCCCTGCTTCTTCAGGAGCAGGCATGACGGGCAGCGAGCGGTTCGCGGGCCAGACCGTGATCGTCACGGGTGCGGGGCACGGGTTCGGTCGCACGATTGCCCACGCCTTCGCCTGGGAGGGAGCGGACGTCTGGACCTGCGACGTGAACACCGAGGGTCTGGGCGAGACGGCCAGGCTGGTCTACCACGACGGCCTGACCATTCACACCCGCGCGGTGGACGTGGGGGACGCCGCCGCCGTGGGTGCGTTCGTGGCTGAGGTTGTGGCCGAGACGGGCCGCGTGGACGTGCTGGTCAACAACGCGGGCGGTGTGCGCGGGCAGGTGGGCCGCCCCCTAGAAGCGGTCAGCCCCGCCGATTGGCACGCCATCTTCGCCGTCAACGTGGATGGGGCCTTTTTCTTCGCTCAGGCGGTGGCCTCGCACATGAAGGAGCGCCGGTCGGGCCGCATTATCAACATCTCCAGCGGCGCGGGCCTGGGCATCAGCCTGACCGGGATTCAGGCGTATGCCAGTGCCAAGGCCGCGCAGATCGGCCTGACCCGTCAGCTCGCCCATGAGCTGGGCGCCTGGGGCATCACCGTCAACAACGTCGCGCCCGGCTTCGTCCGCAGCAATCCCACCACCGAGCGCCAGTGGGAAAGCTACGGCGAGGAGGGACAGCGCAAGCTGGTGGACGGCATTGCCCTGAAGCGGCTGGGCACACCCGAGGACATCGCCAACGCTGTTCTCTTCTTCGCCTCGGAGGGGGCCGGCTGGATCACGGGGCAGGTCTTGAGTGTGGACGGTGGCAAATGAGCGGCCTGTCTGAGGTTCTGGCGCGGCTGGATCAGTGCGCTGCGACTTCGCTCTCCGAACTGATCGAGTTCGCCTCCATCCCCAGCGTCAGCGCGCAGCCCGCCCACCAGGCGGACATGGAGCGGGCGGCGGGGTGGCTCATGGAACGGTTCAAGCGCGCGGGCCTCCAGACTGTGGAACGGTGGCCCACCGCCGGACACGCCGCCGTCTACGCCGAATATCTGGGCGCGGGCGAGGATGCGCCCACCCTGCTCGTTTACGGCCATTACGACGTTCAGCCGCCCGATCCACTGGAGAAGTGGCACACGCCGCCCTTCACGCCCACGGTCAGGGGTGAGCGCATCTACGGACGCGGCGTCAGCGACGACAAGGGGCCACTGCTGCTGACCGTGCAGGTGCTGGACGCCTATCTGTCCACGCTGGGGCGGCTGCCGCTCAACCTTAAATTCCTGTTCGAGGGCGAGGAGGAAATGGGCAGCGCCCACCTGAACGAACTCGTCGCGCAGAATGCCGGGCGCCTGGGGGCCGATTTCGTCCTGAGCGCCGACGGCGGCATGTGGAGCGCTTCGGTTCCCTCGCTGACGGTCAGCGCCCGAGGGCTCGCGGCGCTGGAGCTGACCCTGCGCGGGGCGAGCAAGGACCTGCACTCCGGGCGGCATGGCGGCAGCGTCCATAACCCCCTGCACGCGCTGGCCAGCCTGATCGCCGGACTCCATAACGAGTCAGGCCGCGTGACCGTACCGGGGTTCTATGACGGTGTCGCCGATCTGACCCCTCAGCAACGTGAGGGCATCCGGCAACTGCCCTTCAGTGACGAGGCGTATCTGAACCAGACCGGAGCGCCCGCCGTGTACGGCGAGGTGGGCTATTCGACGTTGGAGCGCCAGTGGCACCGGCCCACGCTGGAGGTCAACGGCCTGTGGGGCGGCTACACCGGCGAGGGCAGCAAGACCGTGCTGCCTGCCGAGGCCCACGCCAAGATCACCTGCCGGCTGGTGCCGGGACAGGAGCCGGAGCGCATCGCACAACTGCTCCGGACGCATCTGGAACGCAGGCTGCCGCCCGGCATAACCCTCCAGATTCACTCCAGTGATCACGGCGCCCGCGCCTACCGCCTGCCCGACGATCACCCCGGCGCGGCGGTGGCGCGGGAGGTCCTGGCGGAGCTGTACGGCAAACCTCCGCTGGACGTGGGCATGGGCGGCAGTATTCCCGTGCTGGAAACCTTCCAGAGCGTGTTGGGGCTGGACACCGTGTTCTTCAGCTTCGCGGTGGGCGACGAGGACATCCACGCCCCCAACGAATTCTTCCGCGTGCCACGGCTGTACGAGGGCCAGAAGGCCTGGGCGCAGTTCTGGTGGAAGCTGGGCCAGCAGAAACTGGCCGAGAGGAGACCGTCATGAACGACTTTCAGCGCCGCTCAGCGGAAATCAATGACCTTCTATGTGTCCTGAACATCCTCAACTGGGATGCCCGCACGCAGATGCCCGCAGGCGGCAGCGCGGCCCGTGCCCAGCAACTCGCGACAATCAGCGCGCTGACGCAGGAAAAATTGCTCGATCCAGCTTACGAGGCGTCGGCACGGGAGGTCGGCGGGAGTGACGTGGAGGAGCGCGCCGCCCAGCAGGCCTTGGCTGCCATCGCGGCCTTGAAGCGCATTCCCACCCAGCTGACCCGCGAACTCGCCTTGCTGAAGTCCGAGGCCCAGGAGGTCTGGGCACGCGCCAGGGCCGCGAGCGACTTCGGGATGTTCGCCCCCCTCCTGACGCGCATGGTGGACCTGAACCGGCAACTGGCAGAGGCGCTGGGTTACGACGGTCACCCCTACGACGCGCTGCTCAACCTGTACGAGCCGGGCCTGACGGTGGAGACGCTGTTGCCCCTGTTTGACCGCCTGCGTGCCCATCACGTTCCCCTGCTGCGGGCCATTCAGGAGCAACCCCAACCGCGCAGCGATTTCCTGAACCGCTCGTACGGGGCGGCAGAGCAGAAGCGCCTGTCGCTGGCGCTGGCCCAGAAGTTCGGGTACGACACCGCGCGCGGGCGGCTGGACGAGTCGGCGCACCCCTTCGAGATCAGCTTCACGCGCCAGGACGTGCGGATCACCACCCGCATTCAGGAGAATTTCCTGTCGGGCGCGCTGTTCGGCACCCTGCACGAGACGGGGCATGCCATGTACGAGCAGGGCGTCCGCCCGGAACTGAGCCGCACGGTGCTGACCAGCGATCTGCTGGGGCTGTACGCGGTGGGCGGAGCCAGCTACGGCACGCACGAGAGCCAGTCGCGGCTGTGGGAGAACCGCATCGGGCGTTCGCGCGCGTACTGGGAGCTGCATTTCCCGCAGCTTCAGGCGACCTTTCCCGAAGCGCTCGGGGATGTGGACACCGCGGCCTTCTACCGCGCCGTCAACACAGTGCGTCCCAGCCTGATCCGGGTGGAGGCCGACGAGCTGACCTACGACCTGCACATCATGTTGCGCGTCGAACTGGAACGCGCGCTGATCGGCGGTGAGCTGGCGGTGGAGGACCTCCCCGCCGCCTGGAATGCCCGCGTTAAGGCGGACCTGGGTCTGGAGGTGCCCGACGACGCGCGTGGCGTGTTGCAGGACATCCACTGGTCGGCGGGCATGTTCGGCTCGTTCCCCACTTACACCATCGGCAACGTGATGGCCTCGCAGTTCTACGCGGCGGCGCTTGAGCAGCGGCCCCAGCTGGAGGAGGCCCTTGCACGCGGTGAGTACGCCCCCCTGCTGGGCTGGCTCACCGACAATATCTATCAGCATGGCCGCACGTACACCCCCCACGAGTTGTTGACGCGCGTGACCGGGCGCGGTCTCGATCCGCAGCCGTATCTGGACTACCTGGACGGCAAATACGGCGAACTCTACAGCCTGGACACCCAAGAGGAGCAGACACGATGACCCAGCAAAACAGCAAACTCGCAGGCAAGGTGGCCCTCGTGACCGGGGCGAGCAGCGGTATTGGGGAGGCGACGGCGCTGGCCCTCGCCGAACATGGTGCGGCGGTGGCGCTGGTCGCCCGGCGCAAGGAGCGCCTGGACGAGCTGGCGGGCCGGATCGAGGGGATGGGCGGCAAGGTGGCCGTGATCGTCTCCGATCTGGCGCAGGCCGGGCAGGGGGCAGCAGTGGTTCAGCAGACGCTTGAGGCTCTGGGCCGCCTGGACATCGTGGTGAACAACGCGGGGGTGATGCTGCTCGGCCCGGTCGCAGGCGGCGATCCCAGCGATCTGCAGCGCATGATGGACCTGAACGTTACAGCCCTGATGCACCTCTCGCAGGCTGCGCTGGAGACCATGAAGCCGCAGAGGAGCGGACATATCGTCAACATCTCCTCGGTGTCGGGACGCGGGGCCAGTCCGCTGAGCGCGGGCTACAGCGCCAGCAAGTGGGCCGTGGGCGGCTTCAGCGAGGGCCTGCGCCAGGAGGCCAAACAGGACCGGATTCGCGTGACCGTGATCGAACCCGGCGTCGTCGCCACCGAGCTGACCGATCACATCACCCACACCCAGACCAAGGACGCCTACGAGGGCCGGATCAAGGACATGGAGGCCCTCCAGTCCGAGGACATCGCCGCCGCCGTGGTCTACGCCGTGACCCAGCCGGAACGCGTCAACGTGAACGAACTGCTGATCCGTCCGCTCGATCAGGGTTGACGGGCTGATCGCTGCTGTCGGGCAGGTCTTCCTGCCCACAGTTGGGCGCGACTCTGCGTGCATCTAGACAAAGGGAAGCGGCGCTGGCCTGAGGCCGTAAGCTGGATCCATCCCAAATTGGTCCAACCACTGGACCTTCAAGTCAAACGCAAGGAGGCGAGATGACGGCGCAGCCGATCAAGCAGCAGAAACTGGCCGCCAGCGCAGCAGAGGAACTTCTGGCCCTGATCCTGCGCGGAGACTTCGCGGCCGGTCAGCGGTTGCCACCTGAGCGGGTGCTGGCCGAACAGATGAACATCTCCCGCACCAGCCTGCGGGACGGGATTGCCCGCCTTGAGGTGCTGGGACACCTGGAGGCACGCCAGGGCAACGGTGTTTTTGTCCGTGAGCCCTCTGCCGCCCACCTGACCCAGCCGTTTCAGGGCATGCTGCTGCGTTCGCCCCAGAAACTGGCCCACCTTCTTGACTTCCGGCGCATGATCGAGCCGGAAGTGGCGGCGCAGGCCGCTCTTCGTGCCACGCCCACCCAAATCGCGCAACTGGAAGGGTGTCTGGAGCGGCAGGAGGCGGCCCGCGCCCGTCACATCAAACTGAGCGATGAGGACATGCTCTTCCACAGCCTGATCGCCCAGATCGCTGGAAACGAGGTGGTCATGCTGGTGCTCGACACCCTGCGCTCGCTGATGATCCAGTTGCGCAGTCAGGTGGTGGGCGATCAGCCGGAATTGACCATTTCCGAACACCGCGCGCTGGTCCGCGCCATTGCCAGCGCCTCGCCCCAGGCCGCCCGTCAGGCCATGCTCGCCCACATGGAATCCGTTCGCCACCATGCCGCCCCACTGATCGAAAAAGGAGAAGACAATGCGTAAATCCCAGTTTCTGATGGCCTTCCTGAGTGCTGCCTGCCTGAGCGCCGCTTGCGCCTCGGCACAGACCCTGACGGTGGGCCTTGACGCCGATCCGCCCAGGCTCGATCCGGCGCTGTCCACCGCGCTCGTGGACCGACAGGTGATGAACCAGATCTTCGACAAGCTGGTGGATCTGGACGTGAACCTCAAGGTGGTTCCGGCACTGGCAACGTCCTGGAAGGTGACGAACGGCGGCCTGACCTACACTTTCAAGCTGAGAAGCGGTGTGAAATTCACCGACGGCACCCCGCTGGACGCCGCCGCCGTCAAATACGGACTGGATCGCAACCGCACGCTGGAGGGCAGCGCCCGCAAGAACGAGATGAGCAGCGTCAAGGAGGTCAAGGTCATCGACCCGCAGACCGTTCAGCTCACGCTGTCGCAGCCTTACGGGCCGCTGCTGGCCGTACTGACGGACCGCGCGGGCATGATCGTCTCGCCCACGGCAGCCAAGAAAGCCGGAGCCGATTTCCAGAACAATCCGGTAGGCAGCGGTCCCTTCACCTTTGTCAGCCGCGTGCGCCAGGACAACATCACCCTGAATGCGAACAAGAACTACTGGGGCGGTGCGCCCAAGATCGACAAGCTGGTCTACCGCCCCTTCACCGACGGTGACGTGCGCTACGCCAACCTGCTGTCCGGCGCGGTGCAGGCAATCACGCCGATAGACCCCAAAGACATCAGCAAGCTGGAGCAAAATCCCAAGTTCAGCGTGCTGAACTACCCCGGGATCGGCTTCCAGGGGATCTGGTTCAACGTCACCCGCGCGCCGTTCAACAACAAGAATTTCCGACAGGCCGTGGCCGCCACGATTGACCGCGAGGCGATTGCCAAGAGCATCTTCTACGGCACGGTCACGCCCGCCGCTGGCCCGTTCCCACCCGGCACCGCCGCTGCGTCCTCGGCGATCAAGGTGCAGAAGCCCGACATCGCCGTGGCCAAGCAGAAACTGGGGGGCAAGCCGCTGAGCTTCACGCTATTGACCACGCCGGGCAGCGTCACCACGCAACTGGCGCAGGTGTACCAAGCCATGTTCGCGCAGGCTGGCATCAATGCCAAGATCGAGCAGGTGGAGTTCGGCACGCTGCTCGACCGCGCCGACAAGCAGGATTTCGACGCCCTGATGCTGGGCTGGAGCGGGCGGCCTGATCCCGATGGCAACATCTACGATTTCTTCGTGACCGGCGGCACCAACAACCAGGCCGGCTACAGCAACAAGTCAGTGGACAGTCTGCTTGCCAAGGCCCGCGCCCAGAACGCCATGTCCGCCCGCGTCGCCACCTACAACGTCGCGCTGGGCACCATCATCAGCGACACCCCGTACACCTGGGTGTACTTCCAGCGCAATCTGGTGGCGAGCGTCAAGGGACTGACTGGCCTCAAGCCCATTCCAGACGGCATCCTGCGTTTTAAAGACGTGGACCTGAAGTAACGGCAGACCATCCTGAAGGGGGCCGGCGAGACGGACTGCCCGGCCCTTTCGCCCTTTCCAGACTGAGGAGGTTAAGTGGCTGTTTTCGCCTTGCGCCGCCTGCTGTCGGCCATCCCAACTTTGCTGATCGTCACGGTCATCGTGTTCGCCATGGTCAAGCTGTTGCCCGGCGATCCAGCGCGGCTGATCCTGGGCCAGGAGGCCACCCCGCAGGCCCTGGCCGAACTGCGCCGTTCGCTGGGGCTGGACCGTTCGCTGCCGCAGCAGTACCTGAGCTGGCTGGCCGGGGCCGTGCGGCTGGATTTCGGCACCAGCCTGACCGACAACAGCAGCGTGAGCCGATTGATCGCCCAGAAACTACCGGTCACGCTGGAACTCTCGCTGTTCGCCATGCTGATCTCGCTGCTGATCTCCCTGCCCGCCGGAATCGTCAGCGCGGTGCGGCGCAACACCTGGGTGGACCGGCTGCTGACGCTGCTGGCGCTGTCGGGCATCAGCCTGCCCAATTTCTTTCTGGGCATCCTGCTGATCTACCTGTTCAGCATCCGGCTGGCGTGGATTCCGGCGAGCGGATACACCAGCCTGCTTGAGAATCCGGGCCGCAATCTGTTGCTGTTGCTCCTGCCCGCCGTCACCCTTGGCGTCGGTTCAGCGGCGGTGCTCACGCGTTACCTGCGCTCCAGCCTCAGCGAAACGCTGAACCAGGATTACGTGCGAACCGCGCACGCCAAAGGCCTCACGGCGCGGCAGGTCACCTCCAAACACGCCCTGAGAAACGCGCTGATTCCCTTTCTGACTGCTTTCGGCCTGCAACTCGGCGGCCTGCTCGGTGGGGCCGTGATCACCGAGCAGATTTTCAGCATCCCCGGCTTCGGTCGGCTGCTGGTGGACGCCGTGTTCACCCGTGATCTGCCCGTGATCCAGGGCGTGGTGCTGGTTTCGGCGGTGGCGGTGTTCCTGGTGAGCTTTCTGGTGGATCTGGGCTACGCAGCCGTGGATCCGCGGATCCGGTACAACTGATGGGGGGGCACACATGACCACGACCATCCCCAAATCCCCGGCCCCGGCAAGGCGACGGTTGCCCGCTCCGCTCAGGCGCTTCCTGAGCAATCGGCTGGCCGTCGTGGGCCTGTTCGTATTGCTGATTTTCGCCGTCGCGGCGCTGCTGGCCTCCTGGGTTGCCCCCTATGACCCGGCACAGATCTTCTTTTCCGACCTGCGCGCCGCTCCCAGTGCCGCGCATCCCTTCGGGGCCGACGAACTTGGGCGCGACATCTTCTCTAGGGTGGTGTATGGGGCGCGGGTGTCTCTGAGTGCCGGATTGATCTCGGTGACGCTGGCCCTGGTGTGCGGCGGCGGCATCGGCCTTATCGCCGGGTACGTTGGCGGCTGGCTGGACGACGTGCTGATGCGCGTGGTGGACGCGCTGCTGGCGCTTCCGTTCCTGGTGCTGGCGATTGCGCTGGCGGCCATTCTCGGCCCCAGCCTGCAGAACACCATGATTGCCATTGCCATCGTCACCGCCCCTGCCTTTGCCCGCATCACGCGCGGCGAGGTGCTCTCGCAGCGCGAGCGCGATTATGTGCAGGCCGCGCAGGCGCTGGGAGCGGGGAACGGACGCCTGATCACCCGCCACCTGCTGCCCAACATCAGCGGGGCACTGATCGTACAGACCTCGCTGGCCATCGCCAACGCGATTCTGGCCGAGGCCAGCCTGTCCTTCCTGGGCCTGGGGATCCAGCCGCCCGCGCCCAGCTGGGGATCCATGCTCAATGCCGCGCGCGGTTACCTGACCGACGCGCCGTGGATGGCGGTGTTTCCCGGCCTCGCCATTTTTCTGGCGGTGCTGGCCTTCAACCTGATCGGCGACGGGCTGCGGGACGCCCTCGATCCGCGCGGCAAGATCGGCTAGTCGGAAGCGTGCTGCTCAGCCCTCTCCTTTTATGGAGAGGGCTATTTCATTTCGGTTCTGCGGGTTGGCGTAGGTGACAGGCAAGCCCCTACGCCAGCAGATCCCTGGCGATGATGATCTTCTGGATTTCGCTGGTGCCCTCGTAGATGCGCAAGAGGCGCTGGTCGCGGTAGTAGCGTTCGACCGGACTGTCCTTCATGTAGCCCATGCCCCCGGCCACCTGCACGGCCTTGTCGGCCACCTGGGAGAGGGCCTCGGTGGCGTGGTACTTGGCCACAGAGGCCATACGGCGCACGTCCTGGCCCTCGTCGACCATCCAGGCCACCTTCTGCCACAGCACCCGGCTGGTCTGGACGGCAATTTCCATCTCGGCCAGCATGAACTGCACGGCCTGGAACTCGGCGATGGGCTGACCGAACTGCTCGCGGGTCTTGGCGTGGGCCACGGAAAGGTCCAACAGTCGTTGCATCGCCCCGGTAGAGCGGGCGGCGATGCCCACGCGTCCGGCGGTCAGGATGCCCAGTGCCTCGCGGTAGCCCATGTGCTCCGGCCCCAGCAGGTTGGCGGCGGGAATTTCAGCGTCCTCGAAGATCACCTCGGCGCTCAGGGCTCCCTTCTGCCCCATCTTCTCGTCGATCTTGCCCACCCGCACGCCGGGCGTGCTTTGTGGCTCCACCAGAAAAGCGCTCATGCCCCGGCTGCCGCGGGCCGGATCGGTGATGGCAATGACGGTCAGCAGCCCGGCGATCGGCGCGTTGGAGATGTAGTGCTTGGTGCCGTTCAGGACGTACACATCGTCTTTCTTGACCGCGCGGGTGCGGATGTTGGCCGCGTCCGAGCCGCTGCTGGGTTCGGTGATGGCAAAACCAGCCACGCATTCCCCCGACGCCATGCGCGGCAGGAAACGCTGCTTCTGCTCCTCGGTGCCCAGTTTGACCAGCCCCGAGGTGCCTATGCTGGCGTGCGCGCTGACCACGCCGCCGAAGCCCATGTGCCCCTGTCCCAACGCCTCGTACACCGCGCAGCGGCCCAGCATGCCCAGGCCCACGCCGCCGTATTCTTCCGGGATACTCAGGCCGAACAGGCCCAGCCCTGCCGCCTCTTTCAACAACTCCGGCGGTACACTGTTGCTGTCCTCGATCTCATGGGCGCGCGGCTCCACGCGGCTGAGCATAAAATCACGGATGGTCGCCTGCACCTCGCGCAGGTCGTCGGGCAGATTAAAATCCATTTGGGACCCAGCCTAGAGCATTTGGGCGCGGGTGGAATAGTCCGGAAAACGCAGTGCGGCCAGCCAGGAAGGACTGCTTTGGCCCATTCTTGCTGAAAGCCCACCGTCTCTGATAGAACCTCTGCCAGACACCGCCCTGCCGCGTAACTGAACGGCGCGCCCTGCTCTTGACATTCAAGGCCACGGACGTCTATACTCTCCTGTGGCCAACCAAGATGGGTCTGGCAGGAGCGAATTGGTATTCTCCAGTCTTCAAAATTAACCCCCCAGTACAGGAACGCAGCCGGAGAGGTTGCGCGTCCTGACTGCGCCATTTCTGAGCGCTTTGCCTCCACTTCTTGATTCCAATCCTACGGTACGCCGTATTTCAGAGGCCTTTTTCTGCCCCGAAAAGGCCGTGAGCAACAACAGCAGGGTGCGTGCGAGGTGTGCATGAGTTTTATCGGTAAAGAAGCCCGTATTGAGCGGTTCGGCGAGATCAGCGAGGTTATCCCGCTTCCCAACCTGACCGAAATTCAGGTCAACTCCTTCCGCGCCTTTCTGCAGGCAGACCGCGCCCCTGACAAGCGCGACAACGTGGGTCTTCAGAGCGCTTTCAAAGAAGTTTTCCCGATTGACGAGACCGAGAAGGGGCGCTCGACTGGCCTAGTGCTTGACTACCTGGAATACCGACTGGGTGACCCGCCCTACACCCCTGAGGAGTGCCGCGAGAAGGACCTGACCTATCAGGCCCCGATGTACGCCAAGCTGCAGCTGATCCACAAGGACAGCGGTCTGATCAAGGAAGACCAGGTGTTCCTGGGCGACCTGCCCCTGATGACCGGCGACGGCTCCTTCGTGATCAACGGCGCGGACCGCGTGGTGATCTCGCAGATTCACCGCAGCCCCGGCGTGTACTTCACGTCCAGCTACAAGGGCATCAAGAAGCTGTATACCGGCGCGATCATTCCCATGCCCAAGCGCGGCCCTTGGATCGAGCTGGAGTTCGCGGGCGGCATTCTGGAAATGAAGGTCAACAAGCGCAAGTTCCCCGTGGCGATGCTGCTGCGGGTGCTGGGCTACGACGACGCCAGCCTGAAAGCGCTGTTCAGCGAGTTTGACCCCAACACCGAACTGCCCGAGGACAAAAGCGCGGGCATGGGTGCGGACGAGGCGCTGCTGCGTCTGTTCACGGTGCTGCGTCCCGGCGACCCGCCCAAGCGCGATAAGGCCACCCAGTACCTGTACGGGCTGCTGGCGGACCCCCGCCGTTACGACCTGGGCGAGCCGGGCCGCTTCAAGATGAACCGCAAGCTGGGACTGGACCGCAGCGAGCACACCCTGCTGACCTTCGCGGAAGGCAAGTTCAGCGACGCCGGGTTGGTGGACACCATCCGCTACCTGATGGCGCTGCACCACGGCCACGACACCGTCTCCATGATGGGCGCCGACGGCCAGATGCACGACGTGCCGGTGGGCGAGGACGACATCGACCACCTGGGCAACCGCCGCGTGCGGACCGTGGGCGAACTGCTCGCCGACCAGCTGCGCGTGGGCATGGGCCGCATGGCTCGCGGTGTTCGTGAGCGCATGCTGCTGGGCAACCCCGACGCCGCTACCCCCACCAAACTGGTCAACAACCGTCCTATCGTGGCGGCCATGCGCGAGTTCTTCGGGCGCAGCCAGCTCAGCCAGTTCAAGGACCAGACCAACCCCCTCTCGGATCTGCGCCACAAGCGCCGCATCTCCGCGCTGGGGCCAGGCGGCCTGACCCGCGAGCGTGCTGGCTTCGACGTGCGTGACGTGCACCGTACCCACTACGGACGCATCTGCCCGATCGAGACGCCCGAAGGCGCCAACATCGGCCTGATCTCCAGTCTGGCCTCCTACGCCAAGGTGAACCCGCTGGGCTTTATCGAGGCGCCGTACCGCCGGGTCAAGGACGGAAACGTCAGCGAGACGGTGGAGTACATGACGGCGGATATCGAGGATAGGTACACCGTCGCGCAGGCCAACAGCCCGCTGAACGACGACAATACCTTCGCCGACGAGCGCGTGCTGGCCCGCCGCAAGGGTGACCCGCTGTGGTACACCCCCGACGAAGTCGACTTCATGGACGTCAGCCCGAAGCAGATCGTCTCGATCAACACCTCGCTGATTCCCTTCTTGGAGCACGACGACGCCAACCGCGCGCTGATGGGTTCCAACATGCAGTCGCAGGCGGTGCCCCTCGTGCGCGCCGACAGCCCCGCCGTGGGCACTGGTGTGGAACGCCGCGTGGTGACCGACTCCGGCACCAGCGTCGTGAGTGACGTCACTGGCCGCGTGACCTACGTGGACGCCCGCGCCATCCAGATCACCCTCTCGGAAGACTCTGCCGCCGCCGGCATGGTCACGGGCAACGTCCGCACCTTCGAACTGGTGCGCTTCACGCGCAGCAACCAGGGCACCAACCTCGACCAGCACCCCATCGTCAGTGTCGGGGACGAGGTCAAGGCCGGACAGGTCATCGCCGACGGCCCAGCCAGTGACCGGGGCCGCCTCGCGCTAGGACAGAACATCACCATCGCGATCATGCCCTTCGACGGCTATAACTTCGAGGATGCCATCTGCATCAACGAGGGCCTGATCCGCAAGGACTTCTACACCTCTGTCCACATCGAGAAGGACGAGATTGACGCCCGCGACACCAAGCTGGGGCCGGAAAAGATCACCCGTGACATCCCCGGCCTCTCGGAAGCTGCGCTGCGCGACCTCGACGAGGACGGCATCGTGCGCGTCGGGGCCGAAGTCAAGCCCGGCGACATTCTGGTGGGCAAGACCTCGTTCAAGGGCGAAAGCGAACCCACCCCTGAAGAACGGCTGCTGCGCTCGATCTTCGGCGAGAAGGCCCGTGAAGTGAAGGACACCTCGCTGCGCGTGCAGTCCGGCCAGGGCGGCATCGTGGTCAAGACCGTGCGCTTCCGCCGCGGCGACGAGGGCGTGGACCTCAAGCCCGGCGTCCGTGAGATGGTACGGGTGTACGTGGCCCAGAAGCGTCAGCTGCAGGTGGGCGACAAGGTGGCCAACCGCCACGGCAACAAGGGCGTCGTCAGCAAGATCATGGCCCCCGAGGACATGCCCTACCTGGAAGACGGCACCCCCGTCGATCTGGTGTTCAACCCGCTGGGTGTACCTTCGCGCATGAACCTGGGTCAGATTCTGGAAACGCACCTGGGTGAAGTGGCGCGCCTGACCGGTCAGAAGTTCGAGACGCCGGTCTTCGACTCGGTCACGGAAGCCACCATCAAGGAAATGCTGGAAGTGGCCGCCGCTGAGAGGCTGCAGGCCCGCAAAGACGACGGTTTCGAGCTGGACAAGCGCGAGCAGGACGTGCTGGACCGCGCCGGCAAGCTGGGCGTCATCAATAAGGCCGAGGGCGATTACGAGGCCGCGCAGATGCAGCTGGCCCGCACCGGCAAGAGCATCCTGTTTGACGGCCGCAGCGGCGAGCCGATCAGCGGTCCCGTCGTGGTGGGCACCATGTACGTCATGAAGCTGTACCACATGGTGGAAGACAAGCTGCATGCCCGCTCCACCGGCCCCTACAGCCTGATCACCCAGCAGCCGCTGGGCGGGAAGGCGCAGTTCGGCGGCCAGCGCTTCGGTGAGATGGAAGTGTGGGCGCTTGAGGCCTACGGCGCGGCGCACACCCTGCAGGAAATGCTGACCATCAAGTCCGACGACATCGACGGGCGCGACGCCGCGTACCAGAGCATCGTCAAGGGCGAGGAAGTCTCCGGCAGCACCATTCCTGAAAGCTTTAAGGTCCTAGTCAAGGAGCTGCACTCGCTAGGCCTGGACGTGGAAGTGCTGGACGCCGGGGACCGTGCCGTGGACATCTTCGAAGGGATGATGCCCAAGCGCTGAGCGCCAAAAGTCGAGTCACTCATGCTTGAGCTGCGAAGAGACGTTCCGTGAAGGTTGAAGTGATTTTAAACCTCTTGGTGGTCTTGTTTACGGGCTATTTCATCTGGAGTGGAGTGGAATATTTTGCCTCAGACGAACATGGCTGGAGAATCCAGCTAGCCAAAGCAGGATGGGTCTTATACACCATCAGCTTTCCATTCATCTGTGTTTCCCTGGTTTCGTCTATCCGTAAACTTCGCAGCTCGCCGTTCGTATCACCAACCAAACAGGAGTCTGAATGAAAGATTTCAGTAAAGTTCGTATCGCCATTGCCAGCCCGGAGAAAGTCCGCGAGTGGAGCTTCGGCGAGGTTGAAAAGCCCGAGACCATCAACTACCGCACCCTGAAGCCCGAGCGCGAAGGCCTGTTCGACGAGCGTATCTTTGGGCCACAGAAGGACTACGAGTGCGCCTGCGGCAAGTACAAGCGCCAGCGCTACGAGGGCAAGGTCTGCGAGCGTTGCGGGGTGGAAGTCACGTCCAGCAAGGTGCGCCGTTACCGCATGGGTCACATCGATCTAGCAACCCCCGCCGCCCACATCTGGTACGTCAAGGACAGCCCCAGCAAGATCGGCACGCTGCTCGACCTGAGCGCCGGACAGCTGGAGAAGGTGCTGTACTTCAGCTCCTTCCTGGTGACCGATCCCCGCAACGCCCAGAAGGACGGGCGGCCCCTCAAGCGCGGCGAACTGCTGACCGACGACGAGTACCGCGAACTGCGCTTCGGACGGCAGGAAACCTACACCATTCCCAATGGCCAGGAAGCTGTGGTGCGTGACGGCGAGTACGTGACGCGCGGGCAGACGCTGGGCGGCAACGTCGTGGCCAAGATGGACGGTCTGGCCCAGTTCCGCTTCCCCCGCCGCGCCGAGATCGCCTACCGCGAGGAGGTGGAGGCGACGCTGCCCCTGCCGGCCGACGTGCTGGTGGATCAGGAGGCCTTCCGCGCCGGAGAAATCCTGGCCGAACTGGAGCAGGACGTCACCGTCACCGCGCCCGTGGCCGGGACAGCTTTCCTGAGCGACATGGGAGAGGACTCCGTGATGGTGGTCATCCGCGAGAGCGTGGACGCCGCCCCGGCAGAGCAGGACGAGAACGGCGAGGACATCGAGACCGACACCCCCATGGGTGAGGTGCTGGCCCGTGTCTACGTCCCCCACGGCATGGACGTCCAAGTGGCGCACGGCGAGATCATCGACGCTGGAGCCGTGCTGGCAGAAGCCAAGGCCGGTCAGCGCCTGCGCGTCAGCCGCGACAGCCGACTGAGCGCCGTCAAACTGCCCAAGAGGGGCGACCCCTCCGTGACCGCCCACTGGACGCGCCGCGCCGAGTACCCGATCAACCCCACCATGCACGTCCTGGTGGGTGACGGCAGCGAGGTTGAGGCCGGGCAGAAGGTCGTCGGAGCCATCGACACCGCCGAGGAGATCACTGCCGAGGCGAACGGCACCATCACGCTGCACGCTCCGGCCAGCATCATCGTCAGCAAGGCCAAGGTCTACCCTTACCAGGACGAACCCCTCGTCGTGATCGGGGACCGCGTGGAACCCGGCGACGAGCTGGCCGACGGCGGCAACCTTCGCTCCGAGATTTCGGGCCGCATAGAGATCGACCTCGTCCGCAAGCAGGTGCGCGTGATCGAGTCCTACGACTTCGAGGCCAAGATGGGCGCGGAGGCCGTCAAGGAACTCTTGGACGACATCGATCTGGACACCCTGGAAGCTGAGCTGAACGAGGCGATGAAGGATTCCTCGCGCCACAAGCGCGCCAAGTCGCGCAAGCGGCTGGAGGTCACCCGGAGCTTCAAGCGCAGTGGCAACCATCCCTCATGGATGATCCTGAACACCGTGCCGGTGATGCCACCGGACCTGCGCCCGATGGTGCAGGTGGACGGTGGACGCTTCGCCACCTCGGACCTCAACGATCTGTACCGCCGTCTGATCAACCGCAACAACCGCCTCAAGAAGCTGATCGGTCAGGGTGCGCCCGACATGATCATCCGCAACGAGAAGCGCATGTTGCAGGAAGCGGTGGACGCCCTGATCGACAACGGACGGCGCGGCAGCCCCGTCACCAACCCTGGCTCGGACCGCAGCCTGCGCTCGCTGACCGACCTGCTGGGCGGCAAGCAGGGCCGTTTCCGCCAGAACCTGCTGGGCAAGCGCGTGGACTATTCCGGGCGCTCGGTGATCGTCGTCGGCCCGCAGCTCAAGCTGCACCAGTGTGGGGTGCCCAAGCGCATGGCGCTGGAGCTGTTCAAGCCCTTCCTGTTCAAGGTGCTTGAAGAGAAGGGTGAAGTCACTAACATCAAGCAGGCCCGCAAGATGCTCGAACGCTACCGCGACACCCGCGACAGCGTGTGGGACGCCCTGGAAGAGGTCATTGAGGACAAGGTCGTGCTGCTCAACCGCGCGCCCACCCTGCACCGTCTGGGCATTCAGGCCTTCGAGCCGGTACTGGTGGAAGGCCAGTCCATCCAACTGCACCCCCTGGTCTGTGAAGCCTTCAACGCTGACTTCGACGGCGACCAGATGGCCATTCACGTCCCGCTGAGCGCGCAGGCACAGGCTGAAGCCCGTATTCAGATGCTGGCCTCGCACAACCTGCTTTCGCCCGCCAACGGCGAGCCGAACGTCAAGCCCAGCCGCGACATCATCCTGGGCATCTTCACGCTGACCCAGCTGAGGCACGACAACTTGGGCGCAGGCATGGACTTCGCCGACGAGAATGCTGCCCTGCAGGCCCTGGAAGACGGCAAGGTCAGCCTCAACAGCCCGATCACCGTGCGCGGCGTCGAGACCAGCCCCGGCCGCCTGAAGCACAACTTCTCCAGCCCCGACGAGGCCATCATGGCCGTCGAGCGCGGCGGCATCGACTATCAGGATCATGTCCGCATCCGCCTGAACGGCAAGACCTACGACACCAGCGCTGGGCGCGTCATGTTCCGCCGTCTGGTGCAGGAGGCGCTGGGCAACCAGGCCGGACTGGTCGACACGCTGGTCAACCTGGACACCGCCTACGAGAAGGATCACCTCAAGGACATGGTGATGGCCTGCTTCAAGCACCTCGGCATTGAGGCCACCGCCGGGCTGCTCGACGCCCTGAAGGACAGCGGCTTCAAGCTGTCGACCTCCTCGGGCATCACCATCGGCATCGATGACATCGTGATTCCGCCCAGCAAGGGCGAGATCCTGGCCCGCGCCGACGAGCAGGTGGCCGAGATTGAGCAGAACTACGAGTTCGGCTTCATGACCGACGAGGAGCGTTACAAGCAGGTCGTACAGCTGTGGAACGAGACCAAGGATGAGATCAAGAACGCCATGTTCGACAATTTCAGCCAGAACTACCCGTTCAACCCGCTGTGGATCATGAGCCAGTCCGGCGCGCGCGGGAACGCGCAGCAGATCACGCAGCTCGCCGGGATGCGCGGCCTGATGGCCCGCCCCGACGGCTCCACCATCGAGGTGCCGATCCGCGCCAGCTTCCGCGAGGGCCTGACCGTGCTGGAATACTTCATCAGCACACACGGCGCGCGTAAGGGCGGTGCAGACACCGCGCTGCGTACCGCCGACTCCGGTTACCTGACCCGCAAGCTGGTGGACGTGGCCCACGAGGTCGTCGTGCGCGACGTGGACTGCGGCACCACCGACTACAGCACCATCAGCCTGGGCGCAACCGACGAGCGCTCCGGCGAGTGGCGGGCCAGGAAGGCCAGCGAGATCGAGACCAGCATCTATGGCCGCACCCTGACCGCCGACATCGAACTGAGCGACGGCCGCACCATCCGCGAGGGTGAGATGCTGTCCCTCGAAGACGTCCGGGCGATCACCAAAGACGCCAAGATCCTGCAGGACATCTTCGTCCGCACGCCGCTGAACTGCCGCGTTAAGAGCGGTGTGTGCCAGAAGTGCTACGGCTATGACCTGTCGCAGGCCAAGCCGGTCAGCATGGGCGAGGCCGTGGGCGTGGTGGCCGCAGAAAGCATCGGCGAGCCCGGCACGCAGCTCACCATGCGGACCTTCCACACCGGGGGTGTGGCCGGCAGCGGCGACATCACCATGGGTCTGCCCCGCGTGATCGAGCTGTTCGAGGCCCGCAAGCCCAAGGTGCCGGCCCTGATCGCCGACACCACCGGTACCATCCACATCACCGAGGAAGACGAGCGCTACCTGATCAAGGTGGAGGCTGACGACGCCCAGTTCAGCGGCAAGCTGCACAAGGTTTCACGCGCCACCCGCCTGCTGCCTGAAATCAAGGACGGCTCGCACGTCGAGGCCGGTCAGCAGCTGACGCGCGGGGCCGTCAACCCGCACGATCTGCTGGAGCACAAGGACAACGAGTCCGCCCAGAAGTACCTGGTGGACGAGGTGCAGCGCGTATACCGCAGCCAGGGCGTGAAGGTGCACGACAAACACATCGAGGTGATCATCCGCCAGATGCTGCGCTACGTGGAAATCGTGGACGGCGGCAGCACGGATCTGCTGGAAGGCCAGATCGTCGAACGCTGGGAAGTGGACGGAGCCAACAACGCGCTGGCCGAGGACGCCACCCCCAGCTCCTGGAAGCCGGTCCTGCTGGGCATCACCAAGAGCAGCCTGACCACCAAGAGCTGGCTGTCCGCCGCATCCTTCCAGCACACCACCCACGTGCTGACCGAGGCCAGCATGAAGGGCCAGGTCGACGACCTGATTGGCCTGAAGGAAAACGTCATCCTGGGCAAGTTGATTCCAGCTGGCACCGGCCTGCTGACCGTGCGCGACATGCAGGTGGCCGACGATCGTACGCTAGAGAAGTACGGCGAGAGCAACAACAGCAGCGACTCCGTCACCGGGGACCGCAGCTACGACGACACCCGCCCCGGCGTGGTGAACGAGAACGTCACCTACACCAACTAACCCGGCTGGCTGAAAAGCCCGCAGAGAACCCCCACCTGGAAACGGGTGGGGGTTTTGTTGTGGGCTGGCAGTAATTGCTAGGTCGTTTGTATCTTAGCCTTCCAGCAGTTGCCGTCCCAGCGCCGTGTAGGCCGTGTCGTCGGTGGGCGGATGGGTCAGCCCGGCGCGGGCATCTCGCAGCAGTTTTTCCAATGGCAGCGCGGCACTTAGCGCGGCCCCTCCTGCGGTGCGCGAAGCCAGATCGGTGGCGAAAACCGCCGCGCCCGTTGCATGGGCCTTGGCCGCACCAATGGCAGGAACCGAGGCAGAGCTGGGGTCCGCATCCCACTGTGCAGCGGCGTCCAGCAGCAGCGCCCGTGCGGCCTGCAAGGAGGTGGCAATGCGCCCCACATTCTCCTGAATGCGCGGCAGGGTGGCAATGGGAGCGCCCAGGGCCGTGGGGACGCGCACGCGAGCGTAAGCCGCAATCGCGTCCAGCGCGGCAAAGCCCACACCCAGGTAGGTGGCGGCAATCGCGGCCCAGAACCACGCGCTGCTGGCCGGCTGGCCGGGGGCGGGCGGCGCGTGCAGGCTGGAGGGTACGTCCGTAAAGACCACGTCATGGCTGCCGCTGCCGCGCAGGCCCAGTGCCCCCTGCCACGTTGGCTCGATCCGGACGCCAGGACCGTGCAGGTCCACCCAGTAACGGCCCACCTGCCCGTCCAGCGTGGCGGCGGTCACCAGCGCCCAGCGCAGGGAACGGACCCCAGTGGACCACGTTTTGCGCCCGGTGATCCGCCAACCGCCGCCCTCGAAGCCTGTTCCTTCCGGTACGGCGCGGGTCTGCGGCAGGCCGCCGCGCGAGGGGCTGCCCAGTTCGGGTTCACTCGCCAGCGCATTGAGCAACTCGCCGCCCTTCCCGGCCTCGGCCACGGCGTGCAGCAGCGGTTCCGGCAGGGTCCGGCCCTGGAAAGCGGCGCCCGTCACATGCCCATGCATCGCCAGAATCAGGGCCAGGCTGGCGTCCGCCGTGCCCAGTGTTAATTGCGCCCGCGCGAACTGCGAAAGATTGGCTCCCAGTCCACCCCGGTCTTCAGGAACAACCAGCGCGGTGTAGCCACTGCTGGACAGCGCTCTCGCGGCTCCGGGCGTCACGTCCTGGGCCGCCTCGCATTCGGCGGCGTATTGGCGGATAGCAGCGGCGGCGCGGTCTACCACCTCTGTCTGCGCGTGGGTCAGTTCGGAGTCTGGCAAAGAGGTCACGCTGTTCAGGGTAGCGGCTGGGCACCTCCTGTGCCTGCGTGAAGCCCCGCTAAGTTAGCTGTCATACACCCAGATATTTTACGTTTTATCCTAAATCAAGCGAGGTAATTATGAGTCTGAAAGATATGGAGAACAACCACATGATGGCCCACCTGACCAGTGCGCTGAATGACGGCAAGGATATCGGTCACTACGGTCGCCTGGTCTACACCATCGTCGCCCGTCACTTTCTGAGCGACGACGAACTGGTGGCGCAGCTTGCCAAGGACAAGGACTTTGCCGAGGAAGACGCGCGTGGACTGGTTCAGCAGGTTCAGGAGCGCGATTACAGCCCGCCGGGTCGCAACAAGATCATGGAGTATCAGGCCAAGCAGGACTTCCCGATCATGCCGGACACCCAGGATCCCGACGAGGGCAACGTCTACCGTGATCTGGAGTTCCCGCAGGAGGTCTACGATCACATCAGCGAGTACCACCAGCAGAAGGCCGAAGACAGGGCCTGAACTGTCCACGCTCCTTGTCCCCTCCCCGATACGGGAGGGGACTTTTGTTGCGAGGATTGCCCTTCTGAACGCCAGACGTAGTGTGGCCGTTTGCCTGGAAGAACACCGTTGCTCTCTCACAGCGACAGCCCTTTGTCAGCTTCTGACCTGGCGCGGTTTCTCTATTTCAGCCGTCCCCAGGCTTTGAGGGTCAGCAGGGCGTCCATTGTTAGCGCGCTGCGCCACTCGCTTTCAGCGGTAGGCCAGGCGTCAGGAAACTGTCCAAACCAGCTCCAGTCCGGTCCCCACGAGCCGTCCCCGGCCAGGGCGGTGATCAGGTGGAGAAGCGCGGCACTGATGGGTTCTTCCAGACCGTGGGCCAGCGGATGATCCGGGGTGGGGGCCACCATCAGGGGGTTCAGGCCGTATTGGGCGAACTCTTCAGGGCTGGTCTGGACGCGGTCCGGCAGCACGTCGGCCAGGTACTCCAGCACGGGTAGACGATGATCGTCCGGAATCTCCAACGTCCCGGCGAACACGGCTGCTGCCGCGTGACTGTTCACGTCTCCTTTCTCTAGCCCGGCCAGCACGGCGTCGCGCGCCTCCAGCGTCAGCTGGGCTCGCAAGCCCTCGGGCAGCAGTCCTGGCCAGGCCCACAGCCGTGCCACCAGCTCGGCGCGCGGATTGACACGGAAACCAGCAAAGGTTCGGGCCAGTTCGCCAGGCTCGGACTGGTTCCACCACGGCGCGTGGGGGAACGCCTCGGCCTGCGGGGGCAGAAATGGCCACACGCTGCCGTCCAGATCGGTGTGCAACTGGGTGTGCAGCCACTCCATCGCCTCCGTCAGCAGTGGCTCATCCGTTGGCACCTCCAGCTCGTGCAGCACTCGCAGGGCCATCATGGTCGCCAGTACGCTGCTGTGTGGCGCGCGGCAATCCGGCTCCAGCGCTTGCCCAAAGCCGCCGTCCTGATTCTGATAGGCGCGCAGTGCAGCCAGCACCTCAGTCGGTTGCGCGCCGCCAAAGGCATGGCGAAACCGCGCCCTGTCCAGGGGCCTCCCCTGTTCTTCCAGAAAAGCGCGGGCTTGGGCGAAAGCCTCCGGCGTCAGATCGGGTGTAGGCATAGCGGAGCGTAGCACCAGCCCGTGGAGCACGGCTGAGAGGCGGCTCAGGTCCGCCCGCTCAGCGGCTGACCGTCCAGATGCCCGCGAAATCCGCCAGCTGGGTGTTGTTCTCCGGCGTGGCATAGGCGCTGATGCTGCCGTCCAGATACAGCGCGTCCGCGCATTTCAGTCGGTCACGGAAGAAAACGGCAAAGGCGTAGAAATTGACTGGACCGGCGCTGACGGCGAAGCGTACCCGGCCGTCCTTGCAGACACCCACCCCGCTGCGAACCTTGAAGGAACTGCTGCCCCGGTTGAAGGCAGGATGGATCTGCCCGTCCGCCAGCAGTAGCGGTCCCGACTGTGTGGCGAAGGTGGGCTGCGGACTCAGGCGGCGGTACGCCCCGGTTTCCGTCACGCCTGCCTGCGTCCCCTTGACCCAGAACACGCCGTTGGGCAGCAGCGCGAAGTTGCCGCCGGAACGGGCGTCATTGAGCGGCACCAGCGTCTTGCCTCCCTCCACATGCAGGCCCAGTGGACGCAGCCCCGGCGCGTAGATGCCGCTGTTGGTGGCGAACAGCAACTCGCGGCCCTGCTTGCCCAGGCGGGCCTGTACCTGCGAGAAGCTGGCGTAGGGCTGCCCGGTGGTGGGATTGAGCCAGTGCAACTCCAGCCGGTCTCTCGCCGGATCAACCTCGGCGACGGTGTACAGCATGCCGCCGGAGACCACCCTGTCCAGTTTGAAGGCTTGAGAGGCGGGCGTACATGACATCAGCAGAAAAACGGGCAGTAAACGGGCGAGGATCATCGAGAGGCATGATGCCTTTCTCCAGGGAGAATAAAAGCAAGCCGGTCTCCGCTCCGCCCTGTCATCTATGTGCGGCGGTGGCAGATGGAAGCCGGAGACCCCTTTACCATGTCGGTATGACCACTTCCGAGAGTGCAAGACCTATGCAGGCCACCTTCGAGTTGCGCAGTCCGTCGAGCAGCGAAGTGATCGCTCAGATTCCCGATCACGGCGCTGCCGAGGCTGTGGCCGCTGCAAACCGCGCCGTTGCGGCTTTCGCGACGTGGCGCAGCACCACTGCCTACGCCCGGGCCGCGCTGCTGCGCCGGTTCTTTGACCTGATGCTCCGCGACGAACAGGACATCGCTGTGTTGATCGCCCGCGAAATGGGCAAGCCCGTCACCGAGGCGCTGGGAGAGGTCCGCTACGCCGCCTCCTTTCTCGAGTGGTACGCCGAGGAGGCCAAGCGTATCTTCGGCGACATCGTGCCCAGTCAGGTGCCGGGCAAGCGCCTGCTGGTGACGCACGAACCGGTGGGGCCGGTATATGCGGTCACCCCCTGGAATTTTCCTGCGGCGATGGCGACGCGCAAGATCGCCCCCGCGCTGGCCGCTGGCTGTACAGTCATCCTCAAACCTGCCGAGCAGTCCCCGCTCACGGCCCTCAAGATGCGTGATCTGTGGACCGAGGCGGAGGGGCCGGCTGACACCTTCCAGGTCATCACCGCCAGCGATCCCGTGGTCATCACAAAGGTGATGATGGACGACGCCCGGATCCGCAAGGTGACCTTCACCGGCAGTACAGAGGTGGGACGGTTGCTGGCAGCGCAGGCGGCCCCCACCCTCAAACGGGTGTCGCTGGAACTCGGCGGCCACGCCCCGTACCTGATCTTCGCCGACGCCGATCTGGACCAGGCGGTGGCTGACGTGATCGCCTGCAAGTTCCGCAATGCAGGGCAGACCTGCGTGTGTACCAACCGCATCTACGTTCAGCGCGAGATCCTGGAGGCGTTTACCGCCCGATTGACGAAGGCGGTGGGGGCGCTGAAGGTGGGTGATCCACTGGACCGGGAGACGCAGATCGGCCCGCTGGTGGACGGCCAGGGTCTGGAGAAGGTGAAGCGGCATGTAGAGGACGCAGTGACTCAGGGCGCAGTAGTGGCAATTGGTGGTGAGGCAGGCGACGGTCTGTACTTCCAGCCCACCGTCCTGACGGGCGTGACCTCCGACATGCTGGTGATGCGGGAAGAGACCTTCGGTCCTGTGGCTCCGCTGCTCGCCTTTGATACGGAAGACGAGGCAGTCCAGGCGGCGAACGATACCGAGTTTGGCCTCGCCGCGTACCTCTGGACAACCGACCTGAACCGCGCCTTCCGCGTCAGCGAACGGTTGGAGTACGGCATCATCGGCCTGAACGATCCGGTGCCGAGCACCGCTCAGGCCCCTTTTGGCGGCGTCAAACAGAGTGGGTATGGGCGGGAGGGTGGTCACTGGGGGATTCAGGAGTACCTGAATACCAAGTACCTGAGCATGACCGTGCGCTGAGCCCAGGCAGGCTGCACTACAGCTGAAGGTCCATGACGTGTTCCCGCATGTCATGGACCTTCTCTCTTCAACATGGAAGTGCAGTGTTGAGACGGCGAGGCCTGCGGGCCATGGCTGTTGCTCCGATATCCAGCCAAGAGCTCCTGATCTCGCATGATCAGAAATCCGCTCTCAGACGCAGCTTCTCTGATTCGAAGGCCTCCAAAAATCCACCTTGCGGATCAACTCGCACGGACATCGCGAGGGGGGGGGTTGACAGTTGTTGGTATGCCCTGTATCTTTTCTGAGCCTCAAGCGAGGCGGGCAGCATGACAAGTGAACGTGAAAGAGCGAGAGAGAC